>JBOEHF010000083.1:0-5084 GCA_050633805.1 Candidatus Nitrosopumilus sp. | reverse complement strand
AATGGAAGAAAAGGAAGTGTAACACAAGTTCCAATTCTATCAATGCCATCTGATGATATCACTCACCCAATCCCTGACCTAACTGGTTACATTACAGAGGGACAAATCGTAGTTGGTAGAGATTTATTCAGACAAGGAGTTTATCCGCCAATCAATATCTTGTCTAGTCTTAGTAGATTGATGAAAGACGGAATTGGTGAAGGAAGTACCAGAGATGATCACAGTGAAGTTTCTAACCAGGTTTATGATGCATATTCTAGATCACAAGAAGTTAAAGCACTAGCGGGTATTGTAGGCAAAGCAGGATTAACTGAAATTGACCTCAAATATTTGGAACTAGGTGATACTTTTGAGAAAGAATTCCTTACACAAGCAACTGATGAGAATAGAACCATTGAAGAAACACTCAGTCTGATGTGGAAGATTGTATCAAAATTACCAAGAAGCGAAATTACTAAAATCAAAGATAAACACGTAGAAAAATACTACCAGGAAGAGTAACGAAATGTCATTTGGACAAAACGTTGCAGCAACAAAAATTGAACTTTTCAAATACAAAAAATCCTCACAAATCGCTGTTATGGTTCAGCAAATTCTAGATGATAAACGTAAAGTTCTCTTGAAAAATATTGAAGAAATGATTCAAGAGGCATCTAAAGCAAGAGGTGGAATTTGGGATCCTTTACAAGATATTTACAAATCAGTAAATGAGGCATATCTAGCACTTGGTACCAATACGGTTGACTCTGTTGCAGAATCTACTCCTCCTGTAATGGAAGTAGATGTTCATGTCAGAAGAGTTGTAGATGTAAAAATTCAAGCACTTACGGTTACTGAAAAAGATACAAAATCAATGCCTTATGGATTCGCAGATACAAATTCTTCAATTGACAGAGCATCAAAACAAATCAAAGAATTGATGCCAAAAATCTGTAAAGCCGCAGAGTATGAGAATTCCATTTTTAGTCTTGCAAAAGCATTAGAAAAGACACAAAAATTGCTAAACGCACTTGAAAATGTCATAATTCCTCAATACAAAGACAATATTCGATTTATTCTCTCTACCCTTGAAGAGAGGGAAAGAGAAGAATTCGCAAAGTTAAAAAAAGTGAAAGAAAAGATGGAAAGTGGAAAATAATGGCAAAAGAAGAAATTAAAAAATTACTTGAAAATTCAAAAAAAGAATTAGATGGAAATTATGATAATTTCGTAAAATCTGTTAAAGATGATCTGACCTCTTTCAAAAAGAAAACTTTAGATCGAATTTGAGTCTCTTATCTCATCATGATTTAAATATGGATATCATGGAGCTTGATCGTAAATGAAATCTATCGTCATGTTACTTTTGGCAGCATCAGCAATTTCAATTCTAGGTTCAACTGGAATTGCATTTGCAGCAGAAGATGGTGCATCTAGTGGCGACTCTATGAAACTCTTAGGTGCTGGTTTAGCCTTTGGTATTGCAGCAGGTGGAGCAGGAATAGGTCTTGGTCAAGTAGGTGCAGCAGGTCTTGCAGTCATTAGTGAGAATCCGGCATTACAGTCAAAGGTATTCATCTTCGTAGGTATGGTTGAATCAATCGCAATCTACGGTATAGTTATGATGTTTATCATCTTAGGACAATAGTCCAAACTACATATTTTTCAAATTTTTAGATTTTTTATTTAGTTGTATTTTAGCTGATTAACATCTAGAACTCTTGCACAATATCTGCATTTGAGAACTCTTCCTTCCTTATCGATTACATCCATAACCGATTCAATATGTTCCGCACTGTTTGTAATGCAATCAGGATTTGAACATCTAAAAATCCTGTCAATTTCATTAGGTAATGCTACTCTTCTTTTCTCAACTAGCTTGTACTCTTTTATCATGTTGATTGTTGCAGTGGGTGCAATTACTGCTAGTTTGTTTGTATCATCATCTTTTAGAAATTTATTTTCAACTTTGATAATGTCTTTTTTCTTAAATTTCCCACTTGGAACATTCAAGGCTATGGTGATTAGACTGCCATCTTTACCATCAATCCTTAATGCATTGAGGACTTGGAGGCCTTTTCCTTCATCTATGTGATCAATTACAGTCCCTTCCTTTATTCGTCGAACCATAAGGTCGGACTGTTCCATCAGAATACTTTGTATAGTCACCTGTATATATTATTGAAAGAATGAACGAGTTCTACCATAAAGATATCATTTCAATTAAGGACTATTCCAAAGAACAACTAGAATCTATTTTTGCCTCTACTGACAAAATCATGAAACTGGGCCTCTCTGAAAGAAGAGAGATTTGCAAAGGTAAAACTTTGGGATATCTGTTTTATGAACCAAGTACTAGAACTCGTCTAAGCTTTGAATCCGCTTCTGCTTCTATTGGTGGAAATTCTTTAGGAATTTCTGATATTTCATCTTCATCAACTCAAAAAGGTGAAAGTCTTGCAGATACTGTAAGAATTATGTCGATTTATTCTGACGTACTTGTATTACGTCATCCATTGGATGGTTCAAGTAGATTTGCTGCAGAAATTTCTGAGAAACCTGTCATCAATGCAGGAAGTGGAACTGAAGAACATCCTACTCAAGCAATTCAAGATTTGTTTACAATAAAAAAAGAAAAGAAAAAGATTGATGGATTAAAAATAGGAATTGTAGGTGATCTAAAGTATGGACGTACAGTATATTCTCTATTACATGGTCTTGGAAATTACGATGTTGATGTAAGCCTTATTTCTCCAGAATCTCTAAGAATAAGGTCTGATTCTATTTATGAAATTAAAAAGAAATTAGATTATACTCAAACTACTGACATTGAAGAACATCTTGATGATCTTGATGTGCTATATGTGACGAGAATCCAAAAGGAGAGATTTCCAGATGAAGAAGAATATCTCAAAGTAAAGGGAAGCTATGTTGTAGGATTAGATATGATAAAACGAATGAAAGAGGATTCGATCATTTTGCATCCATTACCTAGAATAGATGAGATTTCAGCAGATGTTGATAAAACAAAAAATGCAAAGTACTTTGAGCAAGCTGAATATGGAAAACATACTCGTGCTGCTCTTTTAGGTATGATTCTCAACGAGAATGGATTTTAGAAATCCGTATTCCATATATCTAGAGACATTTCAATATCACTTAGTTGACTGAAACAAAAATTATTCCTATATTCCCATTAGACTTGGTATTATTCCCAAGACAGGAACTCCCACTTCGAATTTTTGAGCCTAGATACAAACAACTAGTTGATGATTGTATGATTGGCAATGGCCAGTTTGGAGTATGTCTAATTGACGAGACTAGTTCAGTTAATGGATGGAATTCTCCAAAGTTAGTGGGGACGATTGCTAAAATCTCAAAATGTGAAGATGTGGAACTAGATGGATTACAATTACACATTGAGACTCTTGGCAGAAATTCGTTTAAAATTAAAAGAATTATTCCTCCATCAATCCCTCAACCTACAAATTATGATCCTCTTTCAGTAGAAGGACACCAGGAAATTTCTGAATTGCATGAAAAAATCGGTACAGAAGAAAAAATGTACATTCAAGCAGAAGTTGAAATGATTCCAGAAATTGATGAGAACATTTCACTTGAAAAATGGGAAACATTAGTTGAATTATGGAAAAAGAAGATCATTAAGCAAGCATTACCTCAAGTTGTTGATTCACATTCGCTGGATCATGTTTTAGAGCAATACTATCTGAATACTGATACGCCAACAATAGATTACATTTACTCCTTATCTGCTTTAGGTGCAAAGGATCCAAATGAACTTCAACCTATTTTGGAGGCAACAACCATGGATGAATTAATTAAACGAGTTGAGGAATTATTAACAATAAAATGATGCCCTTGAAAAATTTTGGAATATTTGTAATGGTAGCATGTTTGTTGTTTCCCGCAAGTAGTGTTTATGGACATGGATTTGGTGTTGATACTATTTCTTCGGTTAATGTACAAGGAAAGGATCTATCAATAATGGTAGAAATGCCAATGTATTTTGAAAATCAACAAGAACAAATTACAATTACTGCAGTAGAAGATGAGACCAAAGAAAATGCAAAAAATGTAACTTTTCTAATTGGATTATTTCATAAAGACGAAATGATTTTTAGAAACTATTTCTTTGCCGAAAATGGTGTTTTACCAATTATTGTTACTCCAACTGAAGATTCTGAAATAACAATTAATGGAGAACAAGATTCTTTGCTCGGGGCTTGGCATGGAACTGAATCTAATCCTGTAGAGATTTCTGGACCATTGTTCCAAACTGGTGGCTTGTATAATTTTGAGATTGAAGTCCGAACTCTTGATGAACCTACTAATATCATCGAAAATTCTGGTGTCTATAATGCAGATTTGAGCCTAATTGAGACTATAATTTTCATGCAAAAAGATCTTGAAAATAATGATGTTAAATTCCGTTCTAAATCATATTTCGACACTGTAATTAATTTCGTATATGATCCTAATGCAAAAGAAGTCCGATTTGAAATGCCTTTTGACTGGAGTGAAAAACAAATGTCTCATGTTAATGTAGTTCATGTAGAAACTCATTTTCCCAAAGATTTTGTAGAATTTTTACCACCTAGTTATTCTGCTTATGTAAATGGAATTGAACTTTTCAAATCTTCAATTTCAGTTGATGACTACACTGAAGAAGATGAAAGAATAGTTCATCTTGTTTTGTTGCAAGATCATTTACGATTTTTGAAAAATGAAATGAAAAAATCTGACAAACCTTTACCTCATAACATGCTATTTACATTAAAAACTAGTGAAAATATTGCATTTCCTTTGGAAGCTTATACAAAAAGTGAGGATTTCAAAATCAATCTTTCTTGGGATCCATTAGAAATTGAACCCGAAACTCCTACAAATTTCATTTTTACTATTAGAGATGGGAGAACAAACGATCCTCTAAGAAGTTCTGATTATACATTTGTTATAATACAAAATGATGAAGAAATACATCGTGCATCAGGCAAAGCACAAGTTGGTGGAGAATTTGAAAAATTTACATTCTCTGAAGACCAAACAGGTCCTACAACAATAAAATTTGAAAATATTAGAAATAC
>JBOEHF010000082.1:0-12204 GCA_050633805.1 Candidatus Nitrosopumilus sp. | reverse complement strand
TATTTTGTTAATCCCATTCATCTAATGAACCTGAAGTTTGGCCTTCAGTACTACTTGCATAATCCCCCAAAATGTCTGAATATTTTGATTCATTATGTGCCACAAATTTTACATATTCTCCATAACTCATATCCAAGTCACAAGAACCACATTTCACAACAGAATAATCCATTGCTAAATCTGCATCTTCTTTACATTTTGGGCATTTAATCTTCATGTTCACATAGTTTCTTGATAATAATTATTACTTTACATTCAAAAAAAGATAAAAGGAGTTCATTATTCCTATTTTTTATGAGTCGTACTTGTACCAAATGTAAGAATTCCATTCCAGATAGTGAAGAACTTGGAGTTGTTGCTGCGAAATACCCAACATGTAACAAATGTTGGGCTGAATGGAAAGAATATCAAATTATGGTCATGAATGAGATGAAGCTTGACATGTCAATGCCAGATCATAGAAAATTATTGAAAAAACATGAAAAAATCTTTGTAGGTGTTTTATCTCCTGAAGGAGAAGTTATTGATTATACCAATGAAGATAACCGAAAACCTGATGAACCTACAGGTGCCTAGAATTTCAAGTGTTTCTTGGCATTTTCTGGAATAACTAGCATTATTTTTCTATTTTTATCTTGTTCTAAATTGTTGATTATTCTCTTTATTGTATTTGCTAGAACTTCCTTTTCATTATCATCTAATGTAAGATAAATTTCTAAAATTCCGTCTAAATTAAAGGTGATCAACTTTTGTGGATTTTGTGAAATTTCTGTAATGTATGCTGAAAACAATCCTTCTCTTTGTTCTTCTGAAAGTGATGCTAAAATCTTAAGCCATGTTTTGAATAGCTTTGCAAAGTTAGGAAATGGAATTGTTGGGCCTGCTTCTAATGCGTTATTGATTACCTCATCTTGATCTGGTTTTGCTAATGAAAAGAATTCCATCATACGTTTTTTCAAAATTGGATTTCTGAGAAAGTCAGGAAGATTTGCTAAATTAACAATGATGTTTCCAGCAAAATTTTCTCCAACCATAGATTTAGAAAATTTTATCTTGGTTATAAAATGATGCAAGACCACTTTAGCTTAAATAAACCAAGTTCAAGTTTAACAACATGACATCTACTGTTGTTGTTGGTGGGTTTTTTGGAGATGAGGGAAAAGGAAAAATCATCTCATATTTGGCAATTAAGGATAATCCAAAAATCATAGTTCGTGGAGGTGCTGGTCCGAATGCAGGACACACCATAAAAGATGGCGACAAAGTTTACAAAGTTCGAATGCTTCCAAGCGGATTCTTAAACAAAGACGCAAAAGTGATGATAGGTCCGGGTGTGATGATTAATCCTGACATTTTGAAAAAAGAGATTGAAGATTTTGGAGTTTCAGGCCGCTCATTTATAGATAAACACTGTGGGATAATTGAGGAGGAGCATCTTACAAGAGATTCTAAAGGTGAACTCAAAGAGAAGATTGGGAGTACTGGTTCAGGAACCGGCCCTGCAAATGCTGACCGTGCTATGCGAGTTTTAAAACTAGCAAAAGATCTTGATTTTTTATCTCCAATAATTGTAGATGTGCCGCTAGAAGTTAACTCTGCATTGGATAGAAATGAAAATGTCTTGGTAGAGGGAACTCAGGGTACGTTTCTTTCATTATGGCATGGAACTTATCCATTTGTTACTTCGAAAGATGTTACGGCCTCTGGAATTTGTGCTGATATCGGACTCGGTCCAACCAAAGTAGATGAAGTAATAGTTGTCTTCAAGTCTTATGTTACACGTGTAGGAACAGGACCTCTTGAGAAAGAACTTTCACTCGAAGAGGCAGAAAAGAAAGGTTGGTCTGAGTTTGGAACTGTAACTGGTCGTCAACGTCGTGCAGCTGACTTTGATTTTGATTTGGCTAGGCGTGCAATTATGCTTAATGGTGCAACACAAATCTCAATCACAAAATTAGATGTTTTGTTTACAGACTGTGCAGGAAAAACTTCATACGATGAATTATCTGATGATGCAAAAGCATTCATAACAAATGTTGAAAATGAGTTAAACATACCTGTTACAATAATTGGAACAGGACCCACTGTCAATGATGTAATTGACAGAAGAAACTAGGCTCCTTTGTTTTGGATAAGTTTAATTTGTTAACCCATATCTAATCCCTGTGGACAAGTTACAAACTACTGATAAATTACCACGTTACATTCAAGTTCATTCGACTTTAGAATTTACTAGGCTCGTTTGTGCACTAGAGCGGGCACCACGGGTTTCCTTTTTACATGACTATAACGGAAAGAAAATTTTATCCGTACAAATGGATGTTTTAAAAGAAAAACCAATTGTATACTATACTGATTTAGATCATAATGGCCATTATCTTTGCTATGGTATGAAAGGAGGAAAAGAAGAATCTGAAATTGTCGATACAACCTCTGATGCTAGTAAACTATATTCTCCAATTGTTCGAATTAAATCCCTTCCTAAAACACTCAAACCTGGTAACGGTACTTTGGATAGATACCAACCAATTCAACTGGAAGATATGTCTAGCCTAGCAAAACTTACTTGGGGTATTGAAGAAATGCCATTCCCATTATTCTTGTTTCCTCATAATGACAAATGGTTAATTGGAGTCTTCATGAATTTTAATGATGAAGGAACATCATATTTTTGTCATGTTGTTCTGGATTCAGATCCACAAAAACCCTTTTTGAAATTTACAACTATAAATAGCTCTCAACCTGTTTTTGTAGAAAACCCTTCCGAACATGGTTTTTCTTATATCAAAATAATAAAATTAAAAGACACTCACCCTTTAGTAGATTATGGCCACCTTCAAAACTAGACTCTCACAAATTTCAAAAACTAACGGCAAAATCATTCTTGCCAATGACTATGATTTGTCTGTCAAAAATTTAGAATCCAAAACTATTGAAAATATAAAACAATTACATCCATATCTGTGTGGGATCAAACTAAATTTTCATTTATTATTACCTTTGAGTGGAAAGGAAATTCTAAAAATTAACAAAACTGCTCACAAGTATGGTTTACAAACAATTGCAGATATCAAACTCAATGATATTGGAAATACAAATAGAGTAACTGCAGAACATTTATGGAATTTGGGATTTGATGCAGTTATTGCAAATCCGATAATGGGTCTTGATAGTCTAAAAAATCTTGTAAAATCCGCCCACAAAAATGAAAAAGGTGTAATCACTTTGTGTCATATGAGTGCTCCTGAGGCCAAACTATCTTATGATATGGAAGTCAAAATGGGTAAAAAACAGCAATTGTATAAACTGTTTTTGAATTGGGCCCTTACTACAAAAGTTGATGGGATTGTTGTAGGTGCGACATTTCCAAAAATCATTCAATTCTGCTCTAAAAAAGCAGGAAAAAATTTGAGTATTTTTTCTCCTGGTATTGGAACTCAGGGTGGCAGTGCTGATAAAGTAATTTCATCTGGAACTGACTATTTGATTGTTGGTAGAACAATCCTGAACTCCAAAAATCCTACATATGTTGCAAAAGAATTACAATTACAAAGCTTCGGAAAGTAGCATTTGTGCTTTTGTTAAAACAGTCTTTGCATTAACAAATGTAGTTTTTTCCATGGCCGTATTGTAATCCATCCATCCATAATCAAGATGTTCATGTGAAA
Source organism: Candidatus Nitrosopumilus sp. (assembly GCA_050633805.1). GTDB lineage: Archaea > Thermoproteota > Nitrososphaeria > Nitrososphaerales > Nitrosopumilaceae > Nitrosopumilus. The sequence continues at coordinate 8,536 of JBOEHF010000082.1, read as the reverse complement.
TTTTAACTTCTGTTTCTTTAGTTTCGGCTAAAAAGAACACTACTTTTTTATGAACTAATTCTCCTTGATATTGAAAATTATATTCAATCCATTCCTCAAAATTATCTGCAAATTTAATATCTGTAATTCCGGTCTCTTCCTGTGTTTCTCTAATAGCTGTTTCCTGGGTTGATTCACCCTTTTCCATTTTACCTTTGACAAAATCCCAATGACCTGAAGGATAATGCAATAACAAAAATAAATTTCCTGTCTCTTCTTTTCTAAACAATACTATTCCTGCAGATGTTTCTTCAATCATTTTCCTAACCTTCTTTTCCTCTCTTGATATGTCCTAATTGCTCTCATTAAATCTATTTTTCTAAATTCAGGCCAAAAAATATCCATAAAAACTAATTCACTATATACACTTTGCCACATTAAAAATCCACTCAGCCTTTTTTCTCCTGATGTTCTTAATACCATATCTGGAGATGATTGTGGCAAATGTGATGTATAGAGATTTGATTCAATCTCTTTCTTGTTGATGTCTTTTACATCTATTGAACCCTCTTTGATTTTTTCTCCGATCTTCTTTACTGCATCTACTAATTCATTTTGACCTCCATATGCAAGTGCAATATTTAGAAAATGATTATCATAATTCTTTGTAGCGTCATCTAATTGTTTTAGGACTTTTTTGATAGATTCTGGAAGTAGTTCAATTCTTCCGATTCCTTTCACTCTCATCTCACTCTTATGAATTCTAGGATCATTGAGTAGTTTCTCTAGTCTTAGACGAATTAATTCATAAAGATATTTTAATTCTTCATCGTCTCTGTCTAGATTTTCTGCAGAAAGTGCGTATAAAGTAACAATTTTGATATCAAATTCTTCACACCAATCCAGAAGATTTTCTACTGCATCAGCACCTTTCCAATGTCCTTTTTTTGGCATTGATAGATGTCTTTTAGCCCATCTTCTATTCCCATCTAAAATTAAAGCAACATGATTTGGAATATCTCCGTTTTGAATTTCACTCTCTAGTCTTTTACCATATATCTTATAGAGACCTGATAATTGAAAAACTAAATCTTTGATCTTACTAATGTCTAATCACCACTTGATGATACATATATGATTGAAGATATCAGTGTTTTTCAGTTATTTTATTTGTATAAGAACAAACTAGTCTGAAATCATTTCTTGATCTTTGTGTTTTCTGTATTTTTTAAAGAGAATCGTGGCTGAAATCAATGTTGTTGCCAAGCCTCCAAGTAATGGTGGAATCAAAGTAAGTGAAGGCTCATCATTTATCATAATATTTGTGAATTGAAATATTGTTGGATAAAGGGCGCCCAAAACAATAATCCTTAAAATATCACTTATCTGTCTTGGAATTCCTCCAATCCAATTACTTAGTAATGTCCCAGCAAATATTGATCCCATTCCTATCCATAAAATTGGTAATACCCCAGATACAAATTGCCCAACAATTACTTTGTTGGTAATTTTTGTAATGAATTGTGTATCTGCTTCAACTAATTCTACATCAATTGCACTTACACCAGCTGGTATTGATGATAAAATTAGTAAAACTCCTGCTACCATTGTGAACATTCTGATAAAACCCATCGGGGTTGGTTTTGACCAACTTGACCAAACTCTATCAATATCAAATGCTCTTATCAAAAATGCTCCACCTAAAATACTTACAAGCACTGCAAATATTTCTGCTGTATATCCAAAGACAGTAGCTACTCCTCCTATTAACAAAAGAATTCCTGGAACTCCTAAAAAGAATTTTGAATATTTTGCATCATATGCCAGCATTTTTAGATATTTTCCAAAAACTGCGTAAGAATATTCTACACTTCTACTAACTTTCATTACTACTCGTTGTACTGAAACAACTGGAAGCACATTTTGAATAACTGGAATTACACTTTCATCATCTTCACCGTCTGATACAATTATTGCACCATTTGCAGAAAATTTCTCTAAAACTTTCTTTGTTTCATCAAGAATTTTTTCATCTGCTTGAACGCCTCTGTTTTTAACTCCTGCAATAGTTACAACTTCAACTTGATATCTTTTACTGATTAAATCTTCATATGTTTTAACTGCGGCAAAAATAGAATTTGAATCTGCATCTTCTGGATCTTCTAATGCTAATCTTTGAGCTGCTTCAATACATGCATCTCTACCAATTATGGGTGTTTGAATGCCTGCTTTTTCACCTACATCGTTATCTCTATCAACACAAATTACTAGTAATCTATTGGCAGTAGATACATTAACATCTTTTTCAACTTTACCTGCTTGACGAGACATTCGAATTTTAATTACATAATTGCTTTTTAACGATTTCCAATTACTTTGAATAGTAAAATTCGGTTTTGAGGCTAGCTTGGTCTTGATTGATCAGATATTTTAACAAATTCTGTAAATTCTGACTTAAGTAGATTTATTTTTTCTATAGTTTCATTCATCTGTTCTTCACTACTCTCATTTTCAATCATGTTGGCTAAAACCTTTGTTTCTATAATGTATGAATTAAATGATTTTAGAGAATCCATATAGCTAATGTAACTTGCTTGCCATTCTTCTGGTGGTTTTGAAGTTACAAATTCACTAATCTGTGTAGTCACTTGAGATGATGTAATTTCAGTTACTGCAATGTATTCTTGTGGTGAAATTTTCCCATTACGTAGATTTTGATATTCAAGATCAATTGTTTCTTGTAAAACTTCATGAATGTTTTTTACACCATCCAAATAATTTTCATAATCAGATACAACAAAAGTCGTTTCAACATCTTGAGGAATAACCCATAACAAAAAACTCCCTCCTGTAATTGCTGCTAAGATAATTACTGTGATTGCTATTCCTTTTTTTGATGCCATTTTGTTAGTTTACTAAAAGGAACTTATAATTGGTAATACTTGAAAAAATCTTGTTTCTTTAAACAAATATTAAAAAAAATGTCTTTTTCTACCCTCTTGTTCATATTTTTTTAAAAAACCCTTACAATTTTTGAAATTGTACACAAAATTGGTTTTTTGATGGATAAAAAATTACGCACATCTAGTCTATAGTGAAATATTTTTCACAGCCTCTGCCTAAATACCACAAAGTTTGAGAAATTTCATAATGGTTCAAGCATATTGCGTAAAATGCAGAGCAAAAAGGGACATCAAAAATCCCAAAGAAACTACACTAAAGAATGGACGTCCTGCCGTAAAAGGTACGTGTCCAACATGTGGTACAAACGTCTTCCGTATAGGAAAGATGGAATAACCTCGAAGAAGGCCCACACGATTTCTCTTTTTCAAAACCCATATAGGGTCACCTATACACCATTTTTTAGTGACTAAAACAGATTACGAAAATCTACTCAAACGTATTCAAGATAAGTTGGGTGATACTGATAAAGAATCACAAACCCGATTTGAGCTTCCGGTGGTAGATGTAATGTGGGAAGGCCAGAAGACTTTCTTACGAAACTTTTCTGAATTCCCAAAGGTTTTGAGAAGAGATCCCGATAAAGTACTGCAATATCTTTCAAAAGAATTTGCTGTCCCAGCTGAAAGGCTGGGAGATAAAGCCATGTTTGTAGGTAGAAGAGCTCCTGATGATTTTACAAGACTATTCCAAATTTATGTTAAAGATTATCTTGAATGTCCAACATGTAAAAGTCCTGATACAAAAATTCTCAAAGAAAACAGAATATCCTTTTTAATTTGTGAAGCATGTGGTGCTAAGTCTACTTTGAAAGGTAAATATGCGTAATGCAATTTGCAATACGGACTACCAACTATCAAAATCAATTGATGTTAAATATTTGTGATGCTGAATTGTTGGGGAAAAAAATTGTTGAAGGTGAATTAACAATGCATATTAGTGAAAATTACTATGGAGAAAGATTTGTTGAAAAAGATGAAGCCGAATCTTTATTGAATAATTCTTCAATAATCAACATGGCCGGAAAAGAAACTGTCTCATTATCTATAAAACTTGGTATAGGTTCTGAAAATGCTGTTAAGATAGTTTCTGATGTTCCTTTTTTAATTATATTTAACATGTAAAGTTGTTTGATTTGCTTTTAATTTTACAAACTTTAGATTTTAAGAGCAATTCCTTTTATCTAGTAGGAGTATGTATCTCTGTTGACTGATATAATTAGTAAAAAATTAGAATCTAAATTGGATCATAAATTAAATTCAAAACGAAAACGTTCACCATTGGAAGATGGATTCAAAAAAGGAAAAGTAGTCAATGAAGTTTTAGACAAACCAACTGTCATGACTCTTTACAAAATGATTACTGATCATGTTATTGCTTACGTTAATGGTTCAGTAAGTGCAGGAAAAGAATCTGTTCTTTTTTGGGGTGTGGCTGAAAATGATGATAACATAGCTTTGAAAATTTATCTGGTTAGTACTACAAATTTTAAAAAACGTGAATCCTACATTATTGGAGATCCTAGATTTTCCCACCTAAAAAAAGGCACAAAGAACTTGATCTACCTTTGGGCAAAAAAGGAATATCGAAATTTAACTCAATGCTATGAGGCTGGAATTCCAGTTCCAAGACCACTATATGTATTAAATAATGTACTTGCTATGGAATTTATCGGTGATGGTGGTGCTCCTGCAAAATCATTACTAAATTCAGAAGTTGATGAAAACGATTATACTCAAGCACTATCTGTTTTGAGAGATCTTTACAAAAAGGCAAAATTGGTTCATGGTGATTTTTCAGAATATAATATTTTCAAAACTGAAAAAGGTCTAGTTGTTTTTGATTTGGGTTCGGGTGTTGATCTTAGACATCCAAATGCTCAAGAATTCCTTAAACGAGATATTAATAACATTGGAAGATTCTTCAATAAAAGAGGAATTTCTATTGAAGATCCAGATAAAATATTTGAGGATATTGTAAAATGAGCTTTGAAAAATTAATTCGTATTCCTAATGATCGAATTGCAGTGTTGATTGGAAAATCTGGTAGTGTTAAATCAAAAATTGAAACTGCTTGTTATGTAACTTTAGATATTGACGGTGACACAGGTGAGGTTTTTATCAAATCTAGTGGTGATATTGAAAAGATACAACCATTCAAAGCCATGGAAATTGTTACTGCAATTGGTAGAGGGTTTTCCCCTGAAAATGCAATGACTCTACTAAAAGGTGAGAATGCATTACATGTAATAGATCTAAGAGAATTTGCAGGAAAATCTAATGCAAATGTTGAAAGGATAAAAGGGAGGATTATTGGAGAAGGGGGTAGAGCAAGACGAAATATGGAAAATCTTAGTGGCACTCATATCTCAATTTATGGAAAAACTGTTTCAATTATTGGTGATTCAAGTAAGTTACGTTTAGCAGTTGATGCAATCTCTTCCATTTCAAGTGGAAGTATGCATGGTGCAGTTTATACAAAATTAGAAGCTGCAAATAGGAAAGAAAAAGAAGAAAAAATGAAATTGTGGGAAGATCAAGATGTCTTCTATTAAGGAAAAGTTTAATCAGATTTCTCCAAGTGAGTTCTTTTACAGTAATCGTGATTTAGCTGGATTTAGTAATCCTACTAGATCTCTATACACTGCTGTAAGAGAATTTGTTGAAAATGCATTGGATGCATGTGATCAAAAAGGAATTCTTCCTGATGTTCATTTGACAATCAAGGCGGTTGAGCCTGAAAAATCCGATCCCAAGCCCTATATTTTGACTGTAAAGGATAACGGTCCTGGAATAGATGCTGAACATATTCCACTTGCTTTTGGAACTGTACTTTATGGTTCTAAATTTGGACTAAAACAGGCAAGAGGAATGTTTGGACTTGGTGCAACTATGGCAATTCTTTACGGACAAATTACAACTAACAAACCTGTAACAGTAAAAAGTTGTTCAGATGGTGCAATTCAAAATCAATTTGAAATATTGTTAGATATTCAAAAAAATAAACCTGTTATTGTAAAACATACTACAAAAGAAATTTCAAAAAAAGGATTATCTGTCAGTATTTGTTTAGAAGGTGATTATTCAAAAGCAGGTAACAAAATTCGTGATTATGTCTATGAGACATCGTTAATCACTCCATATGCATCCATTACTTTTGATGATCCTAAAGGTCAGAAATTCACACATGCACGATTTGTAAAAGAAATCCCTCCACCACCAACAATCATTCGTCCCCATCCACATGGAATTGATGTTGAACGTATTAAAAGGATGATTGTTGAATCTCAATTTGAAATTCCTACTATTGATGATGCAATGATTGAAAAAGTTAGAAAAGATTTAGGGCTCTCAAAGAAAAATCTAAGTTTTACTGCAATAATGGATAAAGCAAAAAAAAAATGGAAAACCCTTTCACGTCAAGTACGCGTTGTAATTGCATTGATGTCTTTTCTTAAAATGGATTTTGAGAAATTAAACAAAATAAAAATTGAAGATCTCGATATTCCTAACAAAAAATTGTTCTATTGGGATTTTGGAGATTCCAAATCCAAATCAGTTGACATGGATCCTGAAAGTCAATACTACAAACAACTAACCAACACAGTTCAAGGAGAACCACTTACTACATTTTTGACTAAGCGATTTCAAAGAGTCGGACCTACAACTGCAGTAAAATTTGCAGAATTTGCAAAATTTAAACCTGAAAAACGAATGGGTACTTTGACAAATCAAGAACTAGTTCAACTTAGTGATTCTCTTCAAAAATTTGATGATTTTATGGCACCTGATTCAAGTTGTCTGGCTCCATTAGGTGACGCACCATTGGAAAAAGGAATCAAGAAATTTTTTAATCCTGATTTTACAGCCGTAGTTCAACGTCCACCTTCAGCCTATTCTGGCTTTCCATTCATTATAGAGATGGGGATTGCATATGGCGGTGATATTAAATCAGGTGGACCTCATGTTTACAGATATGCCAACAGAATTCCATTACTATATGATGAAGGCAGTGATGTAGTTCTAAAAGTGATTAATGATACTGATTGGGGTCGGTATAAAGTAAAAGGGGAACCACCTTTCATCATTGTATCTCATATTTGTTCCACTAGAATACCATATAAAACAGCAGGAAAAGAAAATGTTGCTGATAGACAAGAAATTGAAAGAGAACTAAGATTGGCATTACAATTTTTGTCAAGAAAACTAGCAGCATACATGTCAAAAAGAGGACAAGCTGACATGGCAAAAAAAAGGGCAAACCTTTATGCAAAATATATTCCATTAATAGCAGAGTTTTGTACAGAACTTGCAGGTAAGAAAAAAGCACCTAATTACCAGAAGATATTGGATGAAAATGCAGCTGAATCTAAAAAAGTAGAGGAGGAAAAAGAAATTGAAAACAACTAAAAAAGAACAAACCAAAATCAAAGAGCGAAGTAAAAAAGCTGATAAAAAACAAAAGAATATACTTGAGATGCTTAAAGGTCATGGCGCGAAAATTTATGATGACTTGGATAATGGCCAATTCCCAAAATTCTCTATACCTAGTCGATCTGTAAGTAATATCGTTTATGATAAAAAACTCAGACAGTATATTTTAGGAAATAATGCAGCGGTGAGAAGTTCAAGAAATTCTGCACAATTAAGATCATTTACACAATTGATGTGGTTGGCATTTTTTGCAAANNGACTAACTCATGAAAAAAAATCATCAACCTTAAGAGATGTCTACTATTCATCCCAAGCTTTTGCTATAGAATTTGAAGATCAATCTGAATCTGATAATATTATTGTGGATTTAGAGGCTGTAACATCTAAACCTCGAGAAGATTTTCATATCTTTCCAGAGGAGAGAAGCTCCATTTTTGGTGATTTGAATATAGAATACACCATTCCTGGATATGAAGGGAAAACAATGAATTTATCAAATCATCCTGATGGTTATTCCATAGGTCCTAGTCTGACTACTGCAGAATTAGTTGATACTAGTGCTGAAATTGTCATTGCAATTGAAAAAGGTGGTCTCTTTACAAGATTTGTAGAGGAGCAAATTGATAAAAAATTCAAATCTATAATTATCAATACTGGTGGACAAGCACCACGTTCAACTCGTACTTTGCTAAAAAGACTACATGATGAAATGGGGTTACCTGTAATTGTTTTAACTGATGGAGATGTGTATGGAGAGCATATTGCAATGGTCATAAAATCTGGTTCAGCTAATGCAGCTCATTTGAGAGAACTTACAGTTCCTGATGCAAAATGGGTAGGTGTATGGGCTACTGATATTGAAAAATACAAGTTACCGACAATTCCTATGACTGAATCTGACATTAAGAGATGCTATGATCTCCAAAAAGATCCTAGATATCAGGATGGAATTTGGAAAAAAGAACTGGATGTATTTCTAAGATTAAAACGAAAAGCAGAACTGGAGGCATTTTCAAAATATGGTCTTACTAACATCACTGACAAGTATTTGCCACAAAAATTAGAATTAGCAAAAAGTCTATAATTATTTTATTCTAAGTGTTAATACGCCGTTTCTATACTTGAAATCAAAAATTTGCATTTCGTTTACTCCTTCTATTGGG
>JBOEHF010000081.1:0-1981 GCA_050633805.1 Candidatus Nitrosopumilus sp. | reverse complement strand
ATAACCCCGTTATATTATAAATACATGAGGAAAAATAGGCACAGCTAAATAGCTTTAGCTAAATCTTAAGAAAAATCAAAAAAAAATTGTGAGACTTTATTATTCTCTAATATTTTGTACTAGTATGACATATTCAAAAAAACCCCTGATAGGAATAATCATGGGTTCAAGTTCAGACAGTAGAATAATGCAAGGAGCTTCTGAAATTCTTGACGAGTACAAGATTAAACACGAAGATCAAATTGTGTCTGCACATAGAACTCCTGCAAGATTAGAAGAATACGCAAAACATGCAGAAAAAATTGGATTAAAAATAATTATTGCAGGAGCAGGAGGGGCGGCACACTTACCAGGAATGATTGCGTCACATACAACAATACCAGTTATAGGAGTACCAATTCTAGTTTACAATGACAAACATCCAAAAAAATCAGATACTGCTAAATTTTCTGCCTTTGGCGGATTAGACTCACTTTTATCAATTACTGAAATGCCATCAGGATCACCTGTTGTTGCAGTTGGGGTAAACAAAGCAGGAAATGCAGGAATTTATGCTATGAAAATTCTTGCAAACGAATTTCCAGATTTGAAAAAGAAACTAAAACAACACAAATCTGATCAACATAATTCAGTGATGAAAGAATCCGATCAACTCAAGAAGCAAGGATTATCAAAATTTGCAAAAAAGAAGTTCAAATAAAATTAGGCAATTAAAGTATTTTTCATCGCATCAAAAGCACCTGCAACAGTATGAACTTCAGATACAACACAAGGGACATCAAATTTCTTTAGTTCGTCAGATGTAAAAGGGCCAATGCACACTAAGGATAATCCGGAAAGATGACTAATCAAATCAGATTTTTCATAATCTTTTAGCATAATCTCAAAAAATCCACGAACAGATGAGGCACTAGTAAAGATCACACCATCAACTTTGTTTTGAGAGAATAATTCACGAAATCCATTCCATTGAGCGGTGTCTCTAAATGCACATACGTCATACAGGTGCAGTTCTACAACTTCAATTCCAATTTTGTTTAACAAATCTTTGAGAAAAGAATTAGATGCAGCACTCCTAGGAATGATCACTTTTTTTCCAACTGCGTTGATTTGAGAAAACTCCTCGCCAACACCCACAGAAGAACTGTTTTTTGGCACATAATTGACTTTGATTCCATATGTGTTAAGAGATGCAGTTGTTTTTGGACCAACTGACATCACCATAGTATTTGCCACTGCTAATTGCAATTTCTCAAATTTTCCAACATCTTTTGCAGTATCAAAGAGAATCTTTACTGCCTTTGAACTCAAGAATACAGAGTAATCAGGGTTTTCAGATTCTGTTAAATTCAAAAACTCTTCAACAATTTTTTCACCTTTGCTTACAAGTTCTATTGTAGGTAATGGAATCGGATTTGCATTGTTTTGTTCTGCTAATGTGATAAATTCAGATGCATCATCTTTTGAGCGAGTGATTGCTATAGTCTTTCCATCAAGCATTATTTCCAACCTATGGTATCGGACAAATCAACTACATTGCCAATGATGATGTTAGTTGGAGGTGTGATTTTATTTTCTTTAATTTTTTTTGCAATATTTGTGACGTTACCTTTGATCATTTTTTGTTTAGGAGTAGTTCCGTTTTGAATTACAGCTACAGGAGTTTTCTTATCCATTCCTCCTGCGATCAGTTGTTTGCAAATAACATCAATTCTGGACAACCCCATCATAATTACTATAGTATCAACAGACTTTGCAAGATTTTTCCATTTGACAATCTCTTTTTTCTTTTCTGGATCTTCGTGTCCTGTTACAAAAACTACTGATGATGCATGTTTTCTATGAGTTAATGGAATACCAGCATATGTGGCAGAACCAATTCCAGAAGTAATTCCTGGAACAATTTCATACTTTACTTTGTGTTCTTTAAGAAATTCTGCTTCTTCTCCACCGCGTCCAAAAATAATTGGATCACCACCCT
>JBOEHF010000080.1:0-4092 GCA_050633805.1 Candidatus Nitrosopumilus sp. | reverse complement strand
GCAGGCCAAGCAAAAGATTACAATCCTGCATAATCAAAATTCTCTAAACTTTACTAGATTCAAACAATATTTTGTCATCCACAATACATTTCAGGCAATTTTCTTTTCAAATAATTACTAGTGCCAATTAAGGAAATTACAAGATTCCTTTAGATATTCGCAAATCAAAAAAAAATTCCATCTCTGGTTAGGAAGGCAAAGATACCACTACAACTTGTGAGTGCGGAGTACCTCATCCAATAGAATATGATGAATGTCCAAGTTGCGGCAAAGAAAAAAACAATGAACCAATTTAATCAAACCCACAGCACTCAAAATAAATTGAAATGAATTTAGTAAAATATCTAAATACTATTGAAAAATTGTTTTTTTGTTGAATTTAATTTATTTCAAAACATTGGCAATCACAGGAATATTGGGGATGATGTTAATGTCATTTCCAAATGTTTATTCTCAAACAATCAATGAACAAACATGTCTTGAATTAATTTCTGCTCAACAAGTAAAAGAAATTACAGGGTATGAAGGAGAAATTGAAGGCAGGATAATTAATGCAGATCTTGCAGCACTAAATGATCATCTAGATGAAGGATGCTATGGAGGTTATGAGGATAAAGACAGGACCTTTGTTTTAGGAGTTGGCATCTCCATTGCAAAAACAGATGAGGTCGCTCAAGAAAAATGGGATGAAGGGATTCAATTAGTAAAGGAGCAAAATTTTCCTGCAGAAATTAAACGTGATAAACAATGGGAGTATTATGCATTAGAAATTGACGCAGGGGGACTTACCAGCCTGCTATCTTCTAAAAAAGGTACAATGTTAGTTGCAATGAATGCACCTGGAACAGATAATCCAATTACTGACGAACAACTAATTGAAATGGCCAAGATTATTCACTCAAATGTCGATGCAAATTTTGGAAACATGAAAAAAAATTCAGAAGGTAACTCCAATAACGATAATTCAATTAAAGAAAAAGGAATGGAGATTAAAAAATCTAAAACCCCACCAGTAAAACAAATTGCCCAAGGAAAAAGTCCTCAAGAAGTAACCTGTAATGAAGGACTTGTGCTAGTAATCAAAAATGGCGGAGTTGCTGCAGCATGTGTAAAATCTGCAACATCCAATGTTCTGCTAGAACGCGGTTGGGCAATTCCAAATAATTAATTCAATTTTTGAGTATTTTCCAAAATAAATAGAAAATGATCTTGCTCATTCTAGATGCAGTCAGTCTAGGAGTTTGAGATTTTGGTTTAAAATTTCATAGAGATTGAATTTTCTGTAATTACAATATCAGGTTCAATATCCAGAGTTGACTGAACCAGTGCTTTGAGAAAATATTGAAGAAACACAGATCCCTTTTTTCCAAGATCATGATGAACGCTCAAGGAATTGACTTGATTTTCATTTTCAATTTCACATACACCATATCCACAATACTCAAAATACATCTGAATGAATTTTGCAATTTTTTCAGAATCTACCTGTTTCCATTTGAATAATATGAAATCCTTGGGTTCCTTTGAGCCAATTTGAGTGGCAAGTTCAATTACTTTATTTTCATCAATGGATTTTAGAATCAAACTCAGAGCATTTTTACTCATGTGTATTGTGCCAAATTTTTTCATAGACTGTTGAAATTCAGTATATTCTCCAAAAATTTGGTTTGCCAAAACATTGAGGCTGATTTTTTTGTTTTCTGATTCCTTTCTGAGTGCCTTTTCATATTTTTCATCAATTCTAAATGTAATTGTAGATGTTTTCTTTGAGGACATGCTTGCAAATGCTTGCAGACTAAACTTCCTAATTAAATTTCTCAAGCCCAATAATTAATCATGAATCAAACTATAGAAAATCTAGGAGTAACAGCCACACAATTGGCTGCGAAAATCTATGAAAACGGTCCTTTAATTTTATTTGACTTGAGAGACATAGACGAATTTGAAAAATCCCACATTGCAGGTTCTGTGCATGCAGTGTGTGATGTAAAAAATAAAGAGACAATCATGCCAAAAATTCCAAAAAAGGCAGAAATTATTCTAATTTCAGATCCCGATGAATTTGCAAAAAATACAGCACAAATGATGACATCATTTGGACTAAATGCAAATTATCTAATTGGAGGATTCTCAAATTGGATAGGGCAAACATCGTCAGGAAAGACAGGAAAGACAATAACTGCAGATGAATTACTCAAAGAGATTCAGACAGAGAATGTGCAGTTAGTTGATGTTAGAAGCAAAGACGAGTTTTCAGAATTTAAAATTCCAAACAGTCTAAACATTCCGCTTGAAGGGTTTTTTGACTCTGGTGTTATAGAAAAGATTCCAAAGGATAAGCAAATTGTAACTGTTTGTCCTCGTGGACATCGTGCAATGATTGCAAATTTTGCACTCTCAAAATTCGGAATAGAATCAAAGACGCTTGTTGGTGGATTGGCCCAATGGAACCAAACTCTAAAACCAGTTTCAATCATACATAATCCAGTCAAAATTATCCAGATGCAAAAAGTTGGAAAAGGATGTCTATCATACATTGCAGAATCAAAAGGTGAGGCAATAGTAGTAGATCCTCTGTATCCAGTTGAGAAATACATAGAAATTGCAAAAGAGCAAGGATTTGAAATCTCCAAAGTTGTAGACACGCATCAACATGCTGACCATGTCTCATCAGCAAGAGAGCTTGCAAAAAAGACCAGAGCAGAGTTGTATCTAAGCAAATATGAAGGGTATGATTATCCTGCAAATCTAATCGGGGATGGGAATCAAATCAAGTTTGGAGATTCAACACTAGATGTAATTCATACACCAGGACACACTCCAGGCAGTTTGAGTTTTCTAATTGATAGCAGATTTGTCCTAACTGGAGACATCTTATTTGTAGAATCAATTGGCAGACCAGATTTGCGCGATAAAGCAGAATCATTTACTGGTGAATTGTATGATTCTCTTCAGAAATTGTTGGATTTGCCTCACAATGTGTTAGTGCTTCCAGCACATAGAGGCGAGAATGTCCCAGTAAGAAAGGGGGCATTCTATTCTACAATACATCAGGCATCACATCTCCCATTGCTTGATAAATCAAAAGAAGAGTTTGTAGAAAAGATTGCATCAAATGTCATCCCAAGACCAATGAATTATCAAAAGATAATCCAGGTCAACAAGGGAGCATTGGAGTTGGTTTCTGAAGAGATTCCAGATATGGAGATTGGACCCAACAGGTGTGCAGTAAATGCCACTTGATTTTTTTCTTTTCGAGGTTCCAATTTTTTTATCCATAATATCAGGAATTATTGTTGGATTAAGTCTAGGATTGTTTGGTGGTGGAGGATCCGTTCTTGCAGTTCCAATGTTGTTGTATGGAGTAGGAGTAAAAGACGTACATGTTGCAATAGGAACGTCTGCTTTTGCAGTAGGGATTATTGCATTTGTTAATTTGCTTTATCATAAGAGAAACGGCAGTGTAAAATTCAAGAAAGGAGTTCTCTTCACATTACCGGGAATTGCTGGAACAATGATTGGTGCCCAGTTAGGATTATGGACTAGTTCTGAGAATCTCTTGGTATTTTTTGCATTGTTTATGGTACTAGTTGCATTTTTCATGTTAAGAAAAAAATCACACAAGACAATCCAAAATGATTCAGTCTCGTCAAGCATCTTGGTTCAGAAAAACAAGATTCCGTTTTCAGGATTGTGGGTAGGAATATTGACAGGATATTTCGGCATAGGTGGAGGATTCCTTATTGTTCCAACCTTGATGTATTCAGGTGCACTAAGTATTACACAGGCAATTGGAACATCATTGATTTCAGTTAGTTCCTTTGGGCTGATAACTGCAGGAAATTATATTGTAGCTGAGCAGATTGACTTTATCATATCTTTCTTGTTTATAGCAGGAGGAGTCATTGGAGGAATAATTGGGACAAAAATGTCGCAAAGAATTCCTAATGAGAAAATGGCCAAAGGATTTGCAGTAATGTTAGTTGGAATCTCATCATATATTTTGCTCAAAACTGCAGGGATATACTAGGGCATTTGATTGCACTAAGACTCTCTAACCTTTGGCAGATTCCAGTCATACTTCATTGCAAG
>JBOEHF010000079.1:0-22712 GCA_050633805.1 Candidatus Nitrosopumilus sp. | reverse complement strand
GAGGTAGAGGCTACAGTAGAAATCGAATCTGATGATTTGGATCCTGTAGAAGAATAATCCTTCTTTTCTCCTATCTTTTTCATTCTTTTTGATTTTTCATTTATTTTAATCACTAAATTATAAAATATCCCTTTTGAATTTCTTAATGTATCATGACTGATCTTTATCGTTTACTTCCAGAAGAAATGGAGCAACTTGTAATCGATATGGGATATCCTCGATATAGGGCAGATCAAATTTTACTTCCGTTATATTACAAGTTTCCAAAAAAACTAGATGATATCCCACAACTTCCAAAAAAATTAAGAGAAGAATTAACTGAATCTGGATATACAATAGGTTCTGCAAAAGAAACTCATCGTGTTGTAAGTGATGATGGAGATACTACAAAGATATTACTTAATCTATCAAACGAAAACTCTGTGGAAACTGTTCTGATGCAATATGAATCAAAAAAAATTGGCGGTCATCCAAGATCAACGATTTGTGTTTCAACTCAAATTGGATGTGCTATGGGATGTGTATTTTGTGCAACTGGACAGATGGGATTTGAAACAAATTTGAAAGCCGAACATATTGTATCCCAAGTAATTCATTTTGCAGAAATACTAGAACAACGTGGAGAACATGTAACGAATTTAGTTTTCATGGGGATGGGTGAACCTCTGGTAAATTATGATGAAATGATTAGAGCTGTAAAAATTTTAACACATGATAGGGGATTTGGATTAGGTCAAAGACATATTACAATTTCAACCATTGGAATAAAATCTGGAATAGAAAGACTTGCTGAAGAAAATCTGCAGATTGGTCTTGCAATATCGTTACATGCTCCAAACAATGAATTACGTAAAAAATTGATTCCAACAGCTAGTCCTACTTCGGTAGAAGAAATTATTGAATGTGGTAGGAATTATTTTAAGAAGACTGGTCGCCGTATCACTTTTGAATATGCATTAATGGCTGGAATTAATGATTCCCCTGAAATTGCAACTGAACTAGCTAGACTCTTGAAAGGCAATGGCTCTCATGTCAATTTAATACCGATTAATCCAACAGCTGGCGATTTCAAACGCCCTTCAGAAAAAAATATCCTTGAATTTGAACGGATTTTGTCAAATGCTGGCATAAATTGTACCATTAGAATCGAAAAAGGCACAGAAATCTCTGCTGCATGTGGTCAACTTAGAACCGATCTTATTGGTAAAAATTGAGCATGACTTGTTCTAAGTCTTAAAATAGGGCTTTTCAAGATTTTACACTACATGGCAACTAAGAAATCTTCTGGTCGTTCACATGGATTTAAGCATAAATCTAGATCAGTAATGAAGAAAAAGGCCCCTAGAGGAGTCTCATTTCTGTTACGTGAATATCAAGAAGGTCAACAAGCTCTTGTCATTATTGATCCAAGACAGCACAAAGGATTACCACATAGAAGATACCACGGTAAAGTGGGTATGATTACTAAAGTCGGTAGACGTGCTATCACACTTGATATAAAATTAGGTGAAAAATCGAAAACCTTAATCACTAGATTGGATCACATAAAACCATTCGGTGTATGATATGGAAGAAGTAAAAAAGAAACAAGCTATTTCCCTTTCTGAGGTTAAAGAAATTTTAGGTAAAGTAGATGTTGAAGAAATGGATCAAATTCAACGTTGGACCTATGATTATGTTTCAAAATTTGTATCAACTGAACCAAAAGATGCAAAAGAAATGAAAAAAAAATTGATCAAAGATTGTGAATTAACTGAAGATGAAGCAGTTGAAATAGTAAACATTAGACCAACAAGTTTAGCAGAGTTACGTTCCTTCACATTTGGTTGGAAAAAATTAATTCTTGCTGAGACTCTGGAAAAAATGCTCAAAATAATTAAGGAGCATTCGTAAGTTTTTCGGAGAATTTAATTTTGTCTCGGGCACAAACCCCACCTAGAAAGTATGAAGAGTATGCATATGTTTTAGATTTCAATTCTAGAGGAAAGTCTTCTACTGTAAAAGGCATGGAGGGAATAATAATTACTGCAATTGGAGAAGATAGACTAACTCTATTAGAAATTCTTGGAATTCCAAATTCTACATTTGAAATTGGTGAGAAAATCTATATCGGAAAAGAAGGACGAACAAAAGTTCTATCTGTTTTGGGAAAGATGGATTATGATCGAATTTCTTCTTCTGCACAAAGTGAATTAGAATCTGTAATTGAAAATATTGTAACTGCAAACGAGGAAAAATTTGTAGCATATCTAAACAAAGCACAACCACTAACACCAAGAATTCATGCACTAGAATTAATTCCAGGAATAGGTAAAACCTACATGAAAACCATGCTTGAAGAAAGAGAGCAAAAAAAGTTTGAAAGCTATCAGGATTTACAAGAACGTGTTGGATTTAAAGAACCAATCAAGCATATTTCAGAACGTATCTTAGATGAAATTACTGGTGAGAGTAGAATGAATCTCTTTGTTAAGAGATGAACAAAAGAAAAAAACTTGGACAACACTTTCTTAACTCTGATTCTATAGCAAAATTCATTATTTCTGAGGCAAAAATCACAAAAAATGATACAGTGTTTGAGATTGGTATTGGACAGGGAATTCTGACTCCTCTTTTGTGTGAAAAAGCCGGAAAAGTAATCTCAGTTGATATTGACGAATCATTAGTAAAAAATGCAAAAACCAAATTTTTTGATATGAATAATCTTGTCTTAAAATCTGGAGATGGTTTGAAGAAAAAAGACAATTTTACAATTTTTGTATCTAATCTTCCATATTCTAGAAGTAAAGATGCAATTGAATGGCTATCTCAAAAGCCTTTTTCTCATGGTGTAATAATGGTTCAAAAAGAATTTGCCGATAAATTACTTGCAAAATCATCTAAAAATAGAAAAGCCATTAGCATCATTGCAACTCAAGCATTTGACATTACAACTGTATCTAAAGTGGGAAAAAATAATTTTACTCCTCCTCCAAAGATTGATTCTGTAATTCTTAAAATTATTAAAAAAAATGATCTAAGAAAAGATCTTATTCAAACTATAAACAAAATTTTTTCATATAGAAGGAAAACCGTGAAAAATATTTTAAAACAATTTGATATGGAATCTATGATAGATAAACGAGTAGATGATCTTTCGGGAGATGAAATAATTAGCCTTGCAAATAAAATCCTTGAAAAATGATGAATATCCTCCTTCTGAGGATACTTTTTTCATTGCAAATAACATTGAAAATGAAAAAGGAAATTTTGCTTTAGATATTGGAAGTGGTTCGGGATATCTTACAAAATTACTATGCAAGAATTTTTCCTTTGTAATTGGAACTGATATTAATTGTGAAGTATTACAACATCAAACTTCATACAAAACAAAAAATCTTATTTGTTGCAATGGCTCTGATGCATTAAAAATTAAATTTGATTTTATAGTCTGTAATTTACCTTATCTTGCAACTGATGAAATAATTGATATTGCAACAGATGGTGGCACTGAAGGATTTGAAATCCCTAAAAAAATATTTGATTCTGTAGTTGATAATTTGGATGAAAATGGCAAATTCATTTTTGTAACCTCTACGTTATCTAATTATCAAAAATTAATTGATTACACTGAGAAATTAGGTTTGAAAACTCGAATTATTGCAAAAAAGAAACTATTCTTTGAGGAATTAATTCTTGTAGAAACTATTTGGTAATTACTTTCTTAGATTTTCTTTGGCATATGTGATAATTGCATCAGTCATCTGTGTAGTTGATGCATTACCGCCAATGTCCCATGTCACTGCCTTTCCTTCATTGATAACTTTCTCTGTTGCATCAAAAATTGCATCTCTAATTTCTCTTTCACCCATGTAATCTGCCATCCAAGCTCCAGACAAAACAGTTGCAGTTGGATTTACCTTGTTCTGTCCTGCAAATTGTGGGGCACTACCATGTGCTGCTTCAAACATTGCATAGTTATCTCCGATATTGGCTGAATAAATTAA
Source organism: Candidatus Nitrosopumilus sp. (assembly GCA_050633805.1). Taxonomy (GTDB): domain Archaea; phylum Thermoproteota; class Nitrososphaeria; order Nitrososphaerales; family Nitrosopumilaceae; genus Nitrosopumilus. Next base: position 18,726 of record JBOEHF010000079.1, on the reverse strand, counting down.
TCCAATTGAGCCTACTAGAGCTGATGCAAGCTCAGAAATTATGTCCATAAACAAATTAGTACTGACTAGTACTGAACCGTTAAACTGCTCAGTTGCAATAACCATTTGTTGTGCCATGTTATCAATATAAATTTCAGATAATTCTATCCCAGTTCCTTCAACAGCTTTTTGTGTCTCATCCCAAAAAATTCCATCTGTTTGTTTCAGAATATTTCTTTTTGTAACTGCAACCATCTTTTTCATATTGAATTTATCCGCCCAATCTACTGCAGAATTGATTAGTCTTCTACTTCCTTGTCTTGTAATTTTTCTAATTGCTATTGCTGCATCATCTGTAATTTTAGCTTCAACACCTGTGTACAGACCTTCAGTAGCTTCTCTGAAACATACACAGTCCAGTTTTCTATCTGGCGTTAATCTATCATAAGTTTTAGTTGGTCTGATATTCGCATAAAGATCAAACTTTTGTCTTAATGTAACGGCAACACTTCTAGGTGCACCTGGAACTGGAATTGTTGTAGTAGGGCCCTTAAAACAACAATCTGCTTCTTCTAGGGTTTTCATAGTTACATCAGGAATGTATGATGCATCTTTTCTACCATTTTTGTCCCATTGTTCTGAACCTGCTTCACATAAAATTAACTCTGATTGAAAGTTACACTCCTTAAGGAGTTTGAGCATTGAATCTACGACTTCTGGTCCTATGCCATCGCCTTTCATCACTGCTGCTTTTTTACTCAAAACTGCAAGATTTTGAGATGCTTATTATTTAATTCTACCTTGAATTTGAAATTATTTCTACATGTTTTCTATAGATCTGATTTAATACCTAATTTGGTAAATAACCTTCAAATGCAAATAGTCCAAATATCTGATCTACATGTTGGTTCTCAATTTCTGCAAGAAAAATTTGATATCTTAGTTGATGAAGTTAATGAACTAAATCCTGATGCTATTATAGTAACTGGTGATTTAACAAATGAAGATTTGATGAAAGAATATGAAAAATGTAAATCTCTTTTAGAAAAATTCAAAACAAAAAAAATTATTACTATTAGTGGAAATCATGATTATAGGAACACTGGTTATTTATTGTTCAAAAAATTCTTCCCATTTCAAACTGTAAATGAATTAGGTGATGATGTTGTATTGGTAACTGTTGGAACTGCTAGACCTGATAGAAATGAAGGTGAAGTTGGTTATAGACAAAATTTATGGTTGGAAAGAACCATGAAAAAATACAAAGACAAAGTCAAGATTGTTGCAATGCATCATCATTTGATTGCTATTCCTGATACTAGTTCAAATCAACTCACTGTAGTTGATGCAGGTGATGTACTTAGAACTGTTTTAGATTCTAATGTTGATGTAGTACTGTGTGGACATAAGCATAGGCCTTGGGCTTGGAATTTTAGATCACTTACTGTTGTAAATGCCGGAACTGCTACATCTGAACGGGTTCGTGGATTCTTTGAAAATACTTACAATATTCTCACGATTTCTGACAAAAAAGTTCAGGTTGATCTCAAAATTGTAGGTGGGAAAAGACTCCCAATCAATGAAATTGTGAATAATTACAGCCAATTTATCGAAGAATGAATTTATTTACAGATAAAATCTAGGCCTCTTTATGCGGGGGTCGCCTAGCCTGGTAGGGCGTAGGATTGCTAATCCTATGTCCGCAAGGACACGGGGGTTCAAATCCCCCTCCCCGCGCCATTAAAACTTAATAGACGGATTTCAGAAGTTTTATCATGGGACGAAGAAAAACACAAAAAATTATTCGTACTGGTCCAAAAAACGCAACAACTGGAATGTGTCCTATTTGTAAAACAATTGGCAAAATTTTCATCCTTGGTTCCCCTGGTGAAGAGAGAGCAAAATGTGAAAAATGCCGTCAAGAATTTGAATTATAGTTCAAAAATTCCCAGCCTGTTAGTCTAAATAATTACCCATAACTTTTTAAGAGAAATTTTTGCTGATAAATAATTATGAGTTCAGAAGCTGAAACAATCTATGAAAGAGTAGCAAAACTTGAAGATGAGATTGCATTGTTAAGGAGTGAAGTTGATATCATGAAAAAAGCATTGAGAAATAAGATTGCTCGTCATGAAATAGCAATGATCAAAAAAGGAACCGAAGTAGATTCTATAATTGATTAATTTTTTGTCTTTATACTTCTAATTAATTCTAAAATGAAGTCTACATCTTCCGCATTGGAATTAATTTCTAAATATTTATTCAGATACTTTAATGCAAGTTCTGGATTCTGTAACCTGTCTTCTAAAATTCCTTTGTCTCTAATTTCTTCAGGTGATTCAGGTTCTATTGCTAAAACCATATTTACACATCTTAATGCTTTTTCATAAACAAACGATTGAACATAAGAATTCTTCAAGTTACGTGTCAATCTAACAAGAATTTGTTCTGTTTTTACTTCATCTAAAAATTCTGGCTGAAATTCTAATTGACCGCCATAGTTTACATCAAGAATTTCTTGCAAATCATCTACATCTAATAAACGTCCATGATAAAATGGATCTAAGATCATTTCTTCATTATATTTTACCAAGATATGACTCGGGAATCCTACAATCTTTAGATCTAATCCAATAAATTTTGCAATCTCTGAATAGAGAATTGAGATCGTAATTGGTAGACCTGTTTTCTTGTCGATTACTTCATTTAGAAAATTATTTTTTGGATTATAATAATCATCATTATCTCCACTAAACCCCAAATTTTCAAAGAGATGCTCATTTAACATTGAAATCAAATATGTTGGATTTTTTACATCACTAATTGATTCTTTTAGAGATTTCCCGATCCTGTTAATCTTTTCAATATATTCATCGACATCAAGATCTGGATGTTCTAAAATCTGAGCAAATTTTAGACACTTTTCAACCAGGTTGAAATTTGGATTATTAACAAATGAAACCCATTCAGCAACCAATGGATCGAATTTCTCTTCCAATTATTACAAACTCAGTTTTTTAAGGTATAGTTGAGGATCTTTAAGCTCTCTAGTATTTGGTGGAATTTCAATCATCTTTTTGAAGGTATCCTTGCCTAGTTTTTCATAGACAGTTTTTGTAAAGTCCTTGCCCATACTTTTCCTTACTTGATATGAAGAAAAATCCGTACCCATAAACGTAAAAAGATAATTTTGGAAATCTTGATCATCTTTTAATATATTTTCAATTGCAAAAGCTGCCATGCCTTCCATTGTAGTAAATGCTGCATGATGTTGCTGAATTGGGACCAGCCATTTCTTGTAAATTTCTAAAAGTTCTGGAATTGATTCTCCTATTTTTGGATCTATTTCTACATGAGTAAATGTCATGACATCTGGTCCAATCTGTTCAATTAAGAAATGATCTGGATTCAAAAAGAAGAATAGATTTGCCTTTTTTGCAAATGGAAAATCATCAGGAACTGCTTGTAGTTGACAATATTCTGATAACTTGTTAATCGTTTCAGTATCTAACGACAAAATGATTTTTGCCAACTCTTCATTGATTTTATTTACTTCCGTTGCTGCATTTTTGTTTACTTGTTGAAGATTTCCTTGTGCTGAATGAATTAATTCTTCAAGTACTGTCATCTTTACTGCACCAAGATATCCTGAATTAACATTTTCAAATCTTGACTCATATGGTTCACCTTGTTTGTGTAAAATTATCTGAGGATATCTTGATAGAATGAATTTGTTTAGATAAATTACTGAATCAAGATAGTCTCCATATGTCGTTGTAATTTTAGAAATGTATTGAATTGCATATGTTGAATATACTAAATATTTTACAGTATCTTGTTGCATCAACTCTGCAATTTTCTTTAGATCTTCTCTTGCAACTGCACCAAACAATTCGGTAACAAAATCTTTTGATTCATTATCTGCAAAAACTTTTTTTCCTTTGATCTTTTTTAGCTCTCCTAATTCTGGAAACTGTAACGTAATGTTATCTGAAACTTTAATCCCAAGAAAATCTTCAACTTTATTTTTAAAGTCTGGAAATATTGAATTTGCAATTTCATCTAATTCTTTGAATTGTACTTTGTTGGCAATATCTTCCTTGGCTTTAACTGCCAACTCTGTGATTTCTCTTTCCTCGTTGATTTCGACTGATAATTGCCCAAATAGAGCCTCAGCAAATTCTTGAAATTCTCCCAATTTGCATAAAATCAAAAAATACTCCATTTAAGATTATCTTGATTCAACCTATGAAAGAAATTATTAATTCAGAAATTATTGATTTGATATCTGATAATGTTAGAATCAAGCCTTGAATTTCTTAGATGTATTAGATGCTCTTCAAAATTAGAATTAGATGCATTCAAAACATATCAAGAAATCGAAGAAGGGATCTTAGAATGTAAAAAATGCAACCTCAAATTTCCTATAATTGAAAAAATACCTATCTTGTGGGATGATTTTACTACATATCTTTCCTCTCGGAAAAAATTGAGCGGTAAATTATATCGATTTATTAAAAATCAAACTTTGAAAGATTTTTTCAAATCTTCTTTATCTGAAATTAAACATGTTAACGAAGATAGAACTACATTAGAAGAAAGATGGACTAGAATATATCAAAATAATAAAAATTCGAAATTTTACTCTACTGTAAAAAATAGTATTGATACTTTACAAAAATCCAATCTTGTATTGGAACACGGTTGTTCAATTGGAATTATGACTTCATACCTTGCTGATACTAACAAAATAGTTTTTGGAATTGATAGATCATTTAGTGCATTACAAGTTGCAAAAGAATCTTCTAAAAACAATCTTGATTATTTTGTGGCTGATTCATTATCTTCTGTATTTGGAAAATTACAATTTGATTTAGTTTTAGGCTTAAATGTTTTAGAATTAATTGAACCATTAGAATTCTTAAAACATATATCAAAACAAATTTCTTCAGGGTATCTGGCACTTGCAGACCCCTATGATTTTGATAGAGGTTCAAATTCTGTCAAAAAACCTCTTGATGAGTTCACATTACGCACAACTTTGAAGAATTTTGGTTTCAAAATTGCCCCAAAAACAAAAAATCCGTCTTTTATTTCATGGAATTTAAAACTCAATCCTCGCGCCACCCTGAACTACCAAGTTGATTTGATTATTGGTAAAAAATAGGCTCTCTCTAAATCAAATCCTTCCAAATTCCTTGAAATTCATCACTTGCTACTACTGTGACCACCTTTAATTTACCTACTTGTACTAGGTTTTCTCTTTTATCATACAATGCAAATTCCCCTTCCTTCTCAGGATAAATTGTAATTGTATCTTGTTGGCCTGGTTTGAGCAGCTCTGTTTGAACATTAAATTCATCAATGTAAAGTCTGTGAAATGTTGTTCCGTTATTTATCACTGTAAGAACATATGCAAATGATGTACGTGACAAGAGTGTCGGATTGGAATCTGTTTGAACTCCTTTGACTCCTCTTATTTGTGCTTCTCCATTGATTTCTTCAAAAACAATTGTTTGTTCAACAGTCTCAGCCCAGAAAATTTCCACATGTCTTACGTTTCCCTGTCCTACAAATCCTACCATTGCAGCCAATCCTAGCATTCCTGCAACCATTGCTACAATTACCAAAATCTTGTCATTTGATCTCAATTCTTCAAGATAATTTGTCATTTCTACTTAAAGAAACTACTGAACTTTTTCAATCCAGAGAACTTGTCTGATGATTATTTGTTAATCTCTTTATCGTTTTTTTCTGGAATTGCATATGTTTGATTGCAACTTCCACACCCATTTTTTCTTGTTCCAAACCAGATCAGTGCTGACGGCATTAGAGCGTAAAGAACCATTGCGTTTGGAAATCCTAACAGTGCATCATTTTCAGTCAAATAACCTGAAACAAGAACTGTGACCATTCCTACTGCAGTAATCCCTGAAATCTTGTTTAATTTGTCTTTTAGACCCATGTATCTTACATCAATTATTGGTATTTAATTAATCCTCAAATGAATTTGATTTTTAATTATTCTAAATCTGTATTTTCTTATACTTGGCAATCTTTTATCCATTTTTGAACGTTAGAAATGATGCTTGATTGTAATGACTGGGGCATGAAACCAACAAATTACTTCTTTTGAAATGCATTTTTCACATTTAGTAATCTCTTTTATTGATATGGGGTCTCTGACTGTAAATGGACTCTCCTCAAACTAATATTTCATAAATTTTCTAATATCTTCATACATTTATGAAAATGTAATTTAACATACTGACATACGTTTTCTAAGGATTCCTAAAGATGGGGGTGATTTACTTGTCTCTATTTTTAGTACTGTCTCTAATTGCATCATACATTGCAAGGAATTGATCAGGCTCATTTTGCCTATAATTTTTTTCTAGATTCTGAATTTCTTTATGAGATAATTGCTCTCCTTTGCTATCATAATATTCTCTAATAATCTCTGAAGGCGTCTTTTTGATGTTGTATTTTTGGAGTGTTTGATTAACAGACCTTTTAGCTAGCATGTCTCGAAGCAAAAACTTGTGTATGAGATAAGATGATAATCCAACTACTACAACAATGAGAATTGGTATTACGAGAATTGATGCCATCTATCTATGGAGTTACTGGAATCTGTATAAATGGAGTTCCACCCTCTCCGACTACTAGTGGCAATTTGCCGTCCCATGCTTGTGTTTTTAACCATTCCAAATAATTTGGATTTTCTGATAAAGCCTTGTTGATGATTGCAATTGCTTCTGCTTCACCTTTTGCTTCTGCAATGTTTGCATTAGCAAGACCAATTGCATTGGCTTCTCTTTGTCTTGCTTCTACTTCAATTCTTCTCAAGTCGTTTTCAGCCTTTAGAGCTTTCTGCTCTGCTTCTACTTTGGATTCAATTGCTTGAGCAAATAATGGAGAAAATTCGAAATCTGTAATTGAGATTACTTCAGTTACCACATCAAATTGGTTTAGTCTTTCACGAATAGAAGATTCAATATCTGCTTTAACTAAAGGTCTTTTTGTGATTAATTCTTCAGCATTGTAATTTGCAGTTACTTGTTTTACTGTTTCCTCAATAGCTGGCTGAATTACTCTATTTTCATAATCTAAACCTAGATTCTTGTATAATCTATGTACTTGTTCTTTGTCTGGATGGTAGTTAACAGTAACTGTAGTCTCTACTGTTTGCAAGTCTTTTGATGCACTTCTTGCATCATTTGCATATTTCAAAGTACGTACTTCGATATTGACTACTTCATCTTGGAATGGAACTACAAAATGCAATCCTTCTTCTAAAGGTGGATTGGTAAGGTCAACTGCATTCCAATGGAGCAATACTCCTCTATTTCCTGAATCCACAATCTTTACTGATGCGGTAGCTACTATGCCGATAATTATTAAAATTACAATTCCTGCCATAATTCCTTTTGCTGCACTCATGTTCACATTCATGCTAGGAGATTGATATTTTGACAATGAATAGTGTGTGTGTCTTCTATTATTATACCAATCTAATGAAATCTTTTTCCAAAAAATCCTCTCAACAAATTTATGCTATCTATTTGTATCAAAATTAATGGCAGATCCTAATTTTTCCTGGATTTACATCATTATTTTCTTGGCAATTCCATTAGCTAGAATTATTCCTCGTATTTTGGCAAAAAGAGGTATGAGAAAAAATTCTACTCAACCACAACAACAACCATTTGAACCCAGTTTTGTTAAAACTTCTCAAGAACGACAATCAGAATCTTTTGAATCTCAAATTGAACCTTCTAAACCTGTATCAAAAAATCAACTTGTTCTAGGTGCCCTAAATCGAGGTTCAAAGACTTTTGAAAATCTCCAAAAAAACACTGGGTTGACTAGTGAGGAACTTGATTCTGTTTTAGGAGAATTGGAAAAAGATGGACTACTCAAAGTAGTTCACAAACAAGGATTGTTTGGTCCAAAAACTGAACTATATCCTACTGATAAGGGATTCAAGGACTACTATTCCTAGACAACCCTGATTTTTGAAAATAATCTGTGTGCCGGGGGCGAGTTTTGTGAAATTAGTTTGATGCCGTCCTCAATATTGCCCAAAAAAGGTTCAAATCTATACACCTTTAGATCTTTCCTTCTTTATTTTTAAATACAATAATTTGAAAATTTCTTTGTGACTAGAACCAACAACAAAAAGTCTGTTGCTCTTACAGCCATAATGGCATTAGTTGTCCTTATGGCAATGGGTGTCACTGATGTATTTGGTGACCATGAGGCAGACACACTAGTTCACGAGTTTGGAGATCTTCTTGAAGGTGTTGAAGCAGAGATTCTAAAAATCTCAACTGATACAGAACCTATCGTAGACACCACAGACACAATGCAAACTGAAAAAATTCTAACACAGATTGCATATCTTGAAGCCTTTGACGAAGTAATTCGTACACAAATTCTCTAAAGTACTCGTAGTCTTTCCCTAGTGGAAACTAAATTTTGAGTACTTGATTTTACATTGATCTTTTTGTAGCAAGTACTCTAATCCCTATTTTTCTTTCAATAATGTTCAGTAGTAATCATAATTAGTCATCATATTTTCATAAGTTTATGCCTGCAAAAGGAAAAGTAAGTTTACCCATTCAAACTATCTTCTGTATAATTCCAATTCTTGACATGTATGCTGCATATCGTATTAAAAAATTGAGAATGTATTTGCTATTGATGATATTTGTTATTGCAGTTCCAGTAACAATTGCATCATCTGTTTTTCTTCCTACTGACGATGAAAGTTTGGAGGAGGGATTCACAAATCTGATGATTTACTATTATGGAGTAGATGAGAACCAGTTTATTTTTTCAATTGGTGTTCAGATTGGTAGTGTTTTATTTGCAATATTTCTAATTAGACGTTGGTCCTACAAATGGAATTTACAATTTGATTAGAAAATGAATAATAAATTAAATGGAGATATCAACCAAATTCTAAATGATTACAAGAGCGTAAATCATATGCTCAAGGGAAATATTTCAATTCTAAAAACTTTGCAATTTGATAACATCCCTGAATTGTCACGAGCGTTTTGTCTTGGTGTAGTTTTTGCTGAAATACTGACTCATCTTAATGCCCACTCTTATCCAAAAGAACCTGATGAGCAATCTATGCAAGAGGCAAACAAGATGTTTTTGGCATTTGTAAGAGGCGAATATGAAAACTAGACTTTTTGCAATAATTATAATGCTCGTTTCAGTATCAATTACAACTTATGTTGATTCAGCGTATGCAGAAGAATCAAGTTTGAAACAACAACTTGCAGAGAATATTCCATTAACAGAAATTTCCTGCCCAAACTCTGGGCATGTCTTAATTCAAAGGTCTAATGAAAAATTGGCTTGTGTGAATCCCTATACCATGGCAAAACTTGAATGGGATACGGTTGACATATCTCTTTGGTCTAAAATAATAAGATTTGAGCAACCATTTGCTATATTCACACATTTCTCGGAAACTCAAAATGCTCAGAGTGTAACATTTGATGAAGAAGCAAATTCAATAAGAATTCATGTCATTAGTGACAAATCCGAAAAACTATCTGTCAATGTAAATAGAGCAATATTGGAAACAACTACTAAAGATTGTGAAATACCTGAATGGTCTAATTATTTTGTACTAGTCAATGGAGAAGAAGTAGCATATGAAAACAAGTTAACTACAAAACATTTTCGTTATTTAGAAATTCAAGTTGAGCCGCTAATTGAATCAGACCAGGATCATTTGAGAGTTGCCAACTACATACATAGAATGTATGACATCCAATACGATGATGATTCGATAATAATAGAAATCATCGGAACCTGTCTTATATGATAAGTAAAAGCAAAGTGATCAAACGGATTTTGCTTATACTAAATTCAATATTAGTTTCAATCTTGAGTATTGGTGCAGCATACTTTGGATTGCTTCCCTTAATTTACGGATGGATAGAGTTGGATAGAATTGGCTCTGTTGTTACTCAAAATGAAGCAATGAAAGGATTGTGGATATTTTATTTTTTCAGCATTGTATTTTTAATTGCATCTAGAAAATTTGATAATAAAATACTGTATCTATCAAATATTGCATTTCTAACAATCTTTATCTTCTTTGTGTTATTGATTACTGGTATACTTGCACAAGAATTGACTATGTGGATTTTTAGAAGATAGATTATGTGGTTTCTCCTACTCTATACATCTGATTCTTAATCGGAGATTTGAATGAGTATGAATCAAAATTCAAAAATGGTTCAGAATCTTGAATTAATGAATAGAAGATTTTAAGAACTCTTTGATCAAGGTTAGTGCTATTATATGGAAACTCTATCTAAAATTGCAATCTACATGGGCATGGGAATTGCACTTTCTGTCTTTGTAATGTTTACAATTGGCATAATGCCTCATCTTGTTAATCAAATAGAAAATAACTGGGAAGATACCCTTCCAGGAAAGTCTGATGAGGAGATAAAGAAATTACTTTACGCCACAGAGTCTTACGATGCTTTTATTGCCAAATATCCTGACAATGGAGAATACTATGATTCCTATGGAAATGGATATGGTAAATTACAAGTCACTGCAATGAATTTTGAAACCTACAATACGCTGCAACTGACCCTTGAATATGATAGAAGAACCAATTCTGTAGAAGAACAGGTAAGATGTGAGAACCAAAGGAGCAATCAGGACTATTACATACATGGAACCCTCTCTAAGCAGTTTATTCAAAAAGTTGATTGTCTTGGAGGAACCGGAATTGTTTCTGCACCATCAAATTTGATAGATGATGATGGAAATCCTGTTCCAATTAAAACAAAACCTGAAGTTGTGTATGTTGACTGATTGGAGAAAAAGAAAATGAAAATTATTTTTCTGATAATTCTTGTAATTGCATCTTTTGGAATCGTTGAATCTTTTGCAGAACCAGAGCTAAAACGTCAAGTAAACGAAAAGTACATGGCAGTAGAACTATCTCATTATCTGATTGATAACAAGGTAAACTGGAAACTTCCAGAAAGAGAACTGCCTGGACATACCGATAAAGGCAGACCTGTCCCGTGGACTCTGTGTACAGAACTTGTACATCCAGATGAACAAACCTTCTTTCTCTCTGTTACAAATCTAGATGAACACAACATGTCTGATGTATCATATCATACATCCCTGCCATCAGATTGCGCATTCTTTGTCAATCCCCCAAAAATCATAACAGATCCTGATAATTTCATTGTTAATGGAGACAAACCACATGAATGGATTCGTGATTGCTGGACATTTGATTATACACAAGATTTCTTTACTGATGAAAATCCGTACCAATACACATCTTTACAACACAGAGACTATGTCATGTGCAAGACTGCTCTGGACTTGAATCTGTATGAAACTGACTTGGAAAAACTTGGAAAGAATCTTGACTGGAACAACTATGCTGAAGAGATTACTTCTGAATACCTGGATAGCTGGAATTTTGGAGATTATGATGCATTTCCAGAAACTTTGAGATATCAAACATTTGTTGATTCCAGAGATTCTCTTCCCCCCAAAATGCATGCAACAGTAACTTTTGATTTTGCAGATGATGGAGTGTTGAAAACATTTGATGGCCGATATACGATAAATCCACTGTATTCTCCTGCGTTGTTTCTAGAGTGGGAAAACGGTTCTGCTCCTGAAAGAATTATGGATGAACGATGCGGAGTTGATACCGTATCCATTGATGGTGTTTGTCAGGTCGTAAAAGTGGATACAGTAGGAAGCGATGCTCCTTTCTTTGGAATTTTTGTATTACTTGATGATTTGATTTCATGGATATTTGGAGAATAAAATGAAGCCTGGTATCTTGATAGTTATTGGAATTGTATCTGTTATTGCAATTACAGCTGTTACTATTGGTACACTAGAGTACCAGTCCATGTACAATTACAATTGCAACTCTGATGGTGGATTTGTAACTGATTTCTTGAGTTGCACACATGTCAATGAGGATTTCTCTGATCCTCGAATTACAGGAAAGATGGCAAGAGAGATTTGCTCTATTACTGGCGGAGAGTGTCCTCCAAACTATCCTGCAAATGTATTGGATGACGGTTCTCAAATGGTTGGAGTTACAATTTGGAATGTTGAGACAAACTCTGAGAAATCCTATGTTTTTACAATTGTGAATAATACTTTGAGTTATGAGTTGCATCAAAGCACTTTTGATTTATCCCAAATTACATCAATGAAGCCAAACTCTATGGAATTTTTCTATTATCCAAATCCTGAGGATACGGAAAATCGAGATTTGTTTCAGAAATTTATCTTGATTCGACTTCCAGAACATCTTGGTGGTGATGCCGATGATTCTTCGGCATTTAGGGCATACAGTGCAGTATCTCTTAGTGATCACTGTTTGGTGAAATATTGGCCTGAAAACGGTCGACAAAGAATGGAGAATCCTTGCTGGGGAGACTTGTATCGTGCCATTGATGGTGTGCTGATGGCAGCAGTTGATTCAGGACGTGTTGCCTTTTCTCCAAATGCCTTGCCTTATCTTGAATTGACCACTGATCATAGAGGCTCTTTGTTTGTAGAGACTCCTGTCTGGACACTGGATAGAAATGGCGTAATCGGAGTTGGTAGACACGTTTCCATGGAACAAGTGCGCCAAGGCTCTCAAATGTTGATTGATTCAGTTATGAAATCCCATCCAAACTATCCCCAAATCCCTGTGACGTTTGGAGCATATACTCTAACTCAGATTCATTTCTCAAATGATGTAGAGGTGATGTATCTTGATTTCTCACCAGTGTCTGATTATTTGTATTTAGAAATTGATAATGTTTCAGCAGAAGATCAGCAAGCATTTCGCAACCTTGCATTATCTGATTCTAAAGTTTGGCAGATTGACAACACTCCAATCAAAATAGATGGTTCAGGATTTGACAAAGACCAAGCCGTTCCATATTTCAAACAGTACAAGGCAACATTCATCCTAGATGGGTTTACATTTGTCATAGAAGGAAAGGATTTGGAAATGATAAAGCGTGGAATCGTCACACACTTTTTCCCTGAGAATAACTATGATGATTTGATTTTGGCAAGTATGGTGGAGAAATGAAAACTAGACTCTTGATAATTATTGGATTGGGAATTTCTTCTCTCTTTACTCTTCCAATAATTCATGCAGAAGATTGTTTCTATGTAACCAGACATGCACCGTGCATTGATTCAGGATACTTGGATTATCTAAAACATTTTGACACCGAACCTCCCTTCACACTTGCTGAACTAACTTGGTCGCAAGGAAGTTATCCTATAACAAACGGTACAGGATTTGCAACTGTAATTCTAAACGAACCTGATCTGAATACTATTCCAAACTATAAAGAAAATGTAAACGTGTTTGTGTATTCTGACAGTGATCCTGAAATTCATGTCATTGAACTGCAAGAGACAGAAAATAATTCAGGAATATTTGAGCGACAGTTTGGATTAAGTGACTCTCGTTCTGCCCCTAACGTAATTTTTACGCAGGAAGGCGACACAATGGGCGTAATGTATGTGGATATGACAATGCCTCCAGGATATTTTGAGGCAGATGCCAATCTCTTCAGTACTGTCTTGATTGGAAGCCGAGGCCCCCCACTTGAGCGTGTTCCTGCATCAAATGTCCGAATAATGGATTTGGGGGGGGGATGTGATTTTGAATCCTGTTGTTGGGAATCAGGTAACTGTTCTTTCTGATATTGTAAACCAGCAAAATAATACACAAAAGTTTGTGTGGTTTGCCCAGATTGTAGATGACCAAAGAAAAACAGTGTCTCTTGCATGGATTGACGGCACACTAAACTCTTGGAATCCTCTAAACCCTTCAGTCTCATGGATTCCGGAACGTGTTGGAAAATACACTGTTACAATCTTTGTCTGGCAAAGCCTTGAGAATCCGTCTGCATTGTTACCTCCCGTAGATTTGGAATTCTCAGTCATACGGGAAAGTCCATCACACGGTGGCTCTCCAATTCCATTTTATGATTCTGAACTAATGTTAAGTTTTGATTCAAGTATTTATCATCCTGTATTGGGTGATGGCAGTCCATTGATGTACAAAGAAACTGGTGAACCTGTTTTTGATGAGACTAATTGTGATAGATATGCATTCTGGATGACCAAACACCAAAAAGAAAAAATTGACTTGTATGAAGATTATCCACGATATCCTCCTTGGGGAAACCAAATTTTCCCATTAGTTGATTATTGTTTAGAGAATGGAGGTTTAAAAAAAATTATTGCGGAAAATAAAATTTATTGGTCATTTTACAAAACAGATGGTGGAGTAGAAAATGAAAACTAAATCTTTAAAATGTGAAAAATGTACAATGACCTTTGAGACTGAAATCAGATTACAGACACACTTTATGAAAGCACATCCTCCAAAAAAAGAACATTATGAACAAAAATGGTATTGGGAAAATAAATGAAAATTATTCTTTTGATGATACTTGCAATTGGAATAATTGGATTTGAAAGTATACAATATTCACATGCTTCTTGTGCTGCTCCATTACTTGGCCCTCCAGTACCCTGCTTTGATTCTTTTATGGTAGATAAGAATGGTGTCACTGAAGAATCTATCATGAATCACATCTATGAATACATTGGTGCAAACTATGATGAGTGGTATGTCTCAGATAGAGATAGGGTATTAAAGTAATTCGTGTGTGCCGGGGGCGAGTTTCGAACTCGCGACCTCCAGATTATGAGTATTGCCTTAGTTGGAGAACCGTTAGAGTTTACCAAATTAACTGGCACTCTAACCAGGCTGAGCTACCCCGGCATGATATATGGCTAAAAATTTGGGAAATTAAATGATTCTAATTCTACTTTAAATCCTTCCAAGAAACTTTTTCATTTTTTACCCAGAGGAATTTCTTTTGTAATGCTGATGTGTACAATTTTTCCCATTCTGCCCCCACCTCATCAGTCCATGCTTTGAAAACACGAGGATCGATGTAATTCCTCAAAGACGTACCAATGTTGTAATCTTTGGTTTTTTCAGATAAATCAATTTGTAATTCTAATTTTTCTAGTCTTTCTTTGTGCTTTGATTTTTGCTTTTTGATTTGTTCATTTAGTGTCTTGATTCTTTTTGCTTTGGCCTTCTTTTGGATGTCTGTCTTTGGTTCCTTATTTTCTACTTTTTTGAGAGTTTCCTGGGTTTTCTTCCAGGCTTTTTCTTTTTCTACTTTTTTGAGAGTGTCTCTTTTCTTTTGTAATGATTGCTCAAACGTTTTAGGAATTGTTCTCTTGTGATTACACATCATGGCAGCTTCAAGATTTGCCAATTTTGCATGATATAATTTCTCAGTTGCAGATTTTCCTTTCATATCGTCATGTTTTACAAGATAATCTTTGACAACTGTTGTTGCTTGATACGTTCTGAATACTTTGGCAGTTAATCCTCTTACAATTCCTGAAAAATATTTGTTCACATCCCTTGATGTAATGTTATGGAAAATGTCTTCACTTGGTTTTTTCTTATCAATTAGTTTTTTTAGATTTTCTTGAAATTGTTTATCATCGCCAACTGCCTTTAGGGTTTCTTGCCATCTTACACTATCTTTTCCTAAAAAGTCAAACTCTATTGTATCTGAAGTAATCTTGATGTGCTCTTTTCTTAAAGTTGTAGCACCTACGGTATCTGCCTCATCAGGATCTTTTTCATCTCCTACCCTCATTGCAGTTCTATAAATCAAATAACATGCAGTAGCAACATTGCTTTTCTTTGGATCCTTCATATCTCTAACCATTGCTTTCTTGATTTTTTCAATTTCTTTTTCAAGTTTGATAGCTTTCTCGTACTTTTCTTTATCTCTGCCTTGTTTTAGGTCAGAGCTGTCTGAAAGCCAAACATACTTTCTTTTCTGAGTAAGAAAATCCATCCAACTTGCAAGCCACATTGAATCATGATCATGCCTTATTTCAAGCCAGTCTCCTTTTGGTACTTTTGCATCTTCATCCATGTTTAGAATAACATCTTTTGCAGTAATTCGTGGTTTCCATTTTCCTCTAAGTGGATGTTCTCCTCTTCCAATGAAAATTCCAGGAGGTTCAGCCATATAGTTACCAACTTCGACGTCAACAACTTCACCCTTCTTTAAAGACATCTTAGCAATTCCATATTTTGATTTCAACTCTTCCCGTAGTTCTTTTCTCTTCTTTGCTTGTTCTTTCTTTTCATCTTTTGTCATTAACTCTTTGAGGTCTTTTTCTTTGTCAACTATTTTGTAAGCATTTGAAAAATCAATATCATCATACGAAATCTTTTGAAATTTTTTATCTAGAGTTTTTGCAAAATCTGTAGTAAAATTTTTCTGAAAAACTTTGTCTTGTGCATATGGGGTGTCTTTCTTTTTTGCCCATTGATACACCATTTCTTCTTGATTGACATCAAGATCTATGGCCTCTCCTTTGATCTTTATCTTGATTCCTTGGGCCTCGTATTCAGGAGGAAACAAGATTCCATTGTGTTGTAGAGTTATCCATTTCATATCATTTCACTTTAAAATTGCGGACTTTGATGAAAACACTGCCCTATCTGTATATCAATTTAGCGTACCAGTGTGATGTTAGCTAGGAAATAGCTCTTTACTGAGGTATTTCTCAAATTCAATGTCTGTTTTTGTCTTTTTTGCCTCCATAAACATGGCAGCATCTGTTCCTACGATGTATCTTGGAAGCATTTCATCATCGTGAATTGCCTTGATTATGACATCTGCCACTTGAGATGGTGGTGTTCCCAATTCTACCATCATCTTTAATCCTGAATGAATATGATCTGTTAGCTGTTTGTATTTTGGGTCAGTCTTGGAATCTGGAATTTTCATGGATTCAAAAAAGTTTGTCTTGATTACTCCTGGCTCAATTAATGTCGTTTTAATTCCAAATTGTCCAAGCTCGTATCTTAAACATTCTCCAAATCCTTCTAATGCAAACTTTGAACTGATATAAGCTGTAGACCCTGGTAATCCCATTCTTCCTGCAACTGAACTAATGTTTACAATAATTCCTGAATTTTGATTTCTCATAATTGGAGCTACTTCTTGAATAATTCTTACAATGCTAAAGAAATTAGTTTCAAACTGTTTTCTAAACTCTTCAACTGATACATCTTCTGTACACCCAAATTGTCCATACCCTGCATTGTTTACAAGAACGTCTAATCTTCCTGCATCTGCAATTATCTTTTTAATTGCTGAAACAATTGATTCTTCTTTGTCTACATCTAACTCAATAATTTTTAGTGGGAGATTCTCTTTTTTTGCAGCATTTTCTAATTCTCCTGCTTTACTGATATTTCTCATACTTGCAAATGTATGATATCCATCTCTTGCAAGTGCAAGTGCTGATTCTAATCCAATACCTGATGAACTTCCAGTTACAAGAGCTACTTTTTGCATAATTGTCCTAAATCTTTGTTATATTTATCCCATTTTGATTATACTAGTGGTCTGTCTCCTTCGGTAGAATCAATTAATTCTGTTTTCTCCCCATCGTTGATTCTCTCCAAAATTTCCAATGCTGAATACTTGTGAAGGTATTCGTTGTTGTTGCCGCATCTGTAAGAGAATGTGCATCTTGGACATCCTGACTCATTTTTGCATGGACATTCTTTTACAATGAACATACTTCTTTCAAGTGCTTGCTCAAATCTATCATAGAGTGCCTTACTTGCTCCACTTCCTCCTATTGCCCCATCATAGATGAAAATCAAGCCTGATGTGCCTAGTGATATGCCTCCTAAGTCTTGAGAAACTCCTCCTGTAATCATATTACTGCCTTCAATTACGACGTGCTCTGTTGCATGATATCCGCTTGCTTCGGTATACTCTCCATCTTCAGATTCTTCAATAACTTTGAGTGGTCTTGGTGCATGAAAGACAATTCCTTTTGTTACAAAATCATATTCTAATGGTGTGTCAAGTTCTATTTTCTCTCCTTGTGTAATTTCTTGACCAAGTTCAATGTTGACATATCCGTAAACTTTTTTCTCAATGTGTAATTTACAAAATGCAACTTCTACCCCTCTTGCAGTTCTTCTCTCAAAAACTGTTTCAATTGTTGGCCATTCTTCAGTTAATGCTTTCGTATAGTAGGGATAGTCTCTTGGAATTCTCTCTAGTACTGCATAATCATTTTTTGGATAATCAAACTCTTTTACCCTGTAACGAACGCCTGCAAGAAAATAGATTGCATCTTTGTGTAATTCTTCTAATGCGATAGGTAATACCCTGTCCCCTACTTTTTTCCCACCCAAGAAAATATCTATTGATTTTCCAATTCCTCTGATACTGTAATCATTTAACATGGAATTTATCTTATCAAAATTTGGAATTATCCTGTTGTTGAATTCTTTAAGATTTTCTTTAATGATGTGATGCTCTATTACTTCTTGATGCTCTTTTAACTCATGTTTTGATATTGGTCTATCACATGCCATTGCCAATACTTGAAATTCTTCAACAAATGGGTTCTTGGGGTCGATGTATGTTTTTTCAACATCTTCAAAAAAATCATCTGGGTGATTTTTGTAATATTGTGAAATTGGGTCGTTTCCTAATGCTAAAAATGCATATCCTCTTTGCCCTTTTCTAGCTGCCCTTCCTATTCTTTGAACTAGTCTGTTTACTGGAATTGTAGATGAAATCACACAATCCACATTGCCTACATCTATGCCTAATTCAAGCG
>JBOEHF010000078.1:0-2995 GCA_050633805.1 Candidatus Nitrosopumilus sp. | reverse complement strand
GAAGAAAACGTGCTGTACGTTGGAAAGTCAGTAGACAAATTGTCTTTTCATGGATCATCACTATTCCTGGTGCTGCAGGATTTGCAATTGGATTTACTTACCTGATTCATCTATTCGTATAGCCAAATACTCTTGGTTTTTATTTCAGCAAAAATTTTTTGAAATATTCAAATGGACGTATTGCAATTAATTCAAGCTAATCTTCTTACCCCGATTATCTTATTTTTCCTGTTTGGAATTATTGCTGCCCGAATAAAATCTGATCTAAAAATTCCTGAAGCTATTTCTGAATTCTTACCAATCTATCTTCTTGCTGCAATTGGATTGCATGGAGGTATAGAGATGCGCAATACTGGATTTGAAAATATGTTGATTCCAATGTTAGTTGCAATTGGATTGTCATTGTTGTTTACATTAAATCATTATCAAATCTTGCGAAGACTTGGCAAATTCAATATCTTTGATTCATATGCATTAGCATCTACATATGGTGCAGTAGGCGCTGTCCATTTCTCAGTTGGCTTATCGTTTTTAAAAAATCAAGGAGTTAGCTCAGAGGGATATATTGCCGCAATTCTTGCAGTATTAGAACCACTTGCTTTCATTTTAGCAATATTTATGACAAACATGGCAGTATCAAAACAGATCAAAACAAAGAAACAATCTTTCACAGATGATAACTCTACAGATTTTGATGGTGCATTAACTCAAACTAAAACAAAAATCTCCAAGGTATTGCATGAATCCATTACTGGAAAAGCAATTGTAATTCTTCTAGGCAGCATCGTGATTGGTTACATAATTGGTGAAGATGGTTTTGAACCAATCAAGATTGTATTTGATGATATGTTTACCGGGGCGATAGTAATTTTTATGATTGAAATGGGAATAATTGCCGGTCAAAGATTAGATGATATCAAAAAGGTTGGAATATTCCTTACCTCATTTGCCATTCTCATACCTTTATTCAATGGAATAATTGGCGTTCTGGTTTCAACTGCTCTGGGATTGAGCCTGGGTGGTGCGGTCATGTTTGGATTGCTTATGGCCAGCGCTTCATTTATTGCAGCACCTGCAGTTTTACGCCACGCAATTCCTCAAGCAAAACCAAGCTTGTACATAACATCTGCATTGGGAATTACATTCCCGTTCAACATCATTGTCACATTACCAATCCTGTTTGCCATATCCACACTTGTTCATACTGGAGAAGGAACGATAGACTTATTCAATTACATTGCTGAGGGGTTCTTGTGAAACTATACCCCGTTAAACTACTTACAATCACTTGTGAGATTTTAGCACAAGAAAACATCATTGAAATTCTCAAAAAACATGAAATTACTGGATACACTGCATATGAGGTTGATGGTAGTGGTGCTCGTGGTATCCGTGGACAAGGTCTCAAAAACGAAAAAAATGTCAAAGTTGAAGTAATAATACATGAGGAAAAATTACAAGATGTTGTAGAGGAGATATCTAGAACACTGTTTGCTAATTTTGCTATTGTCTTGTATGTCAGCGAAGTCGGTGTATTGAGACCTGAAAAATTCTAACAACACTTGTCATCTGAACATAAAACTGGAATTCTCTTACTTGTTTTTGTAACGACTGAGATCAATTCTGATAATTGATTATTTGTAATTGAATACATTGCCTTTTTTCCTTCATCTCTATATTTTACAATTCCACATTTTTTCAATGTCTTTAGATGATGTGATACTAGCGGTTGATCTTTTTCTAATTTTTCCACAAAGTCATTTACACAGAGCTCTTTGTTTTTTTGCAACAACTCTAAAATTTCAAAGCGGGTCTCATCACAAATACATTTTAAAAGATTGATCCCATTCATATCAATCTAGATTTATATGAATTAATATTTATGTTCTATTGTAAATATGACTGAAAATATCCTGTTTGTGTGCGTAGAAAATGCAGGTAGAAGTCAAATGGCTGAGGCTTTTTTTAGAAAATTTGCTTCAGGCCGATTCAATGTTTCAAGTGCTGGAACCGCCCCCTCATCACAACTTAATCCAACTGTGATTCAGGTCATGAAAGAAATTGGGATTGACCTGGTAAATCAAAAACCAAAAGTATTGTCTGATGATATGATTGAAAACTCTTCTAAAACTGTTAACATGGGATGTATGGATAAAGAATCCTGCCCTGCATTGTTTGTAAAAGACGTACTTGATTGGAATATCTCTGATCCAAAAGAAAAATCACTTGATGAAGTTAGAGAAATTCGTGATAAAATAAAATCTGAAGTGATGAATCTCATCAAATCCTTTGAGGGTTAATTCATGGCATATTCTAATTTACAAATTTTCACAGTCGAACTAGTTGGAACTTTTATTCTTGTAGTTTTTGCAACAGGTTCAATAGTTTATGACGTTGAATTTTTTGATGGGCGATTAGGAATTCCATTTGCAGCAGTTGCACCCTTTATTGCACTGTTAATTGGCGTATACTCTTTTGGAAAAATCTCACTTGCTCATTTTAATCCTGCAGTAACTATAGGTTACTACATTACCGGCCATATATCAAAAATTCAAATTGTATATTATTTTACAGCCGAAATTATGGGTGCAATTCTTGGCTCCCTTTTTGTCTTAACATTCATTGGTGATAAGGCAAATCTTGGAGCAAATGCACCAAATCTAGATTTTTCAATATTTGTGATCTTTCCAGTTGAAGTTTTAGCTTCCGCAATGCTCATGGGTGTCATATTCTATGTTGTATATACAAAAGGTTTGAAAGGATTCAGTGGCGTTGCAATTGGTGGAATAGTTGGATTGGATATTTTGTTTTTGGCCTTTATCTCTGGGGCTTCTATGAATCCTGCAAGAGCACTGGCACCTGCACTGTTATCTGGAACTTTTGAGAATCTGTGGCTATACTGGACTGCTCCATATGTGGGGACTATGATAGTTGCATTTCTATTTCGAGGCAAGTTTCAAGCCCAGAGAGCGGTAAATTACGAATAATAATGACC
>JBOEHF010000077.1:0-3695 GCA_050633805.1 Candidatus Nitrosopumilus sp. | reverse complement strand
CAGGAGTTTCATCATTATCAAGACCCATGATCAAAGTAAATGCAGGAATCCAATAATCTTGGTTCAAAGTCTTTACTCCTTCTTTAACAACCCAGTGCCATTCAGATGGATCATATGGTGCAAGTTTTCTATCAGCATATTTTCCAATTAATCTAAGACTTCCAGTTTCAAATCCAGCTTGAATACCAATCATGTTATCAGGACTTGCTTTCATGATTCTAGATAAATTAGGAATAAGTTTTTCGTCAGCAATTGCTCCTGCCAATGTTCCATGTGTTGGATTTGTATGCTCAACTCCAGTAGACATGATTGCAGTAAACAATTCTTCTAGAGCTTCTCTATTTGGCTCCATACCTTTTGCAGTTCTAGGATCCATCCCATAAACGAAAATATCATCACTGTGAATCCAGGCAGATTTTGAACCGCCTTTCTTAATGTTAACTTCAATTTCTTTTTTGACTTTTTCAGGTGAATAGTATCTCAAAGATCTTAATGTAACATCACAGAATTTACAACCTCTGCCACAACCTCGCATCACTTCAACCATTCCATGCATACTTGGTTCTATAATATCTGGAATTTCGTCAAGTTCTGGCCTATCCCAGAAATTAACAAATCTTCCATGAAGTTTCTTTCCATTTCTTTCAAATTCTTTTATGTTAACTTTGAAATCACTTCTCTTTCTGAAAGGATCCATGTTTTCAAAATCACCATTGATCAAATAATTAAAGAAACGGCCAGCATGTCCATCAATTTCTGGGGCAATACCACCAAGNNTCTCCTTCTAGAATTGCATAAATTCCAAATTCTTCAATTTTTTCAGGATCATAGTTGTATTGCCAAGTTCCAGATGCACCAGAAATTACTTTGGCCTTACTTCCAGTTCTTGCTTTTGCAGCTTTGATTCTGTGGTGTAGTTCTGCATTGTAAAATTCATCATAAGATGTCTGTTTTCTACCATAAGTAAACGTCATAGTTACAGGACCCATTCCAAGAGGATCCATTTCATAAGTTCCAATAACTTCAGTTTCAGGACCAATGAATTTTTCAATGTGATTTGGATGAGCAACAACCACATCTTTTCGTGCAAAGCCATCACGTAGCAAACCAGCTTCTAGTTTTCTTAATCCATAAGGAGCGTATTTTGCTACACCATCAATATCAGGAGACCAATTACAAATGAAATCAAATAGAACTTTTGGAGTTACTTGATTTTTTAGAATTTTATACCAAAAACTGCTTTTATCCCTATTAGGATCTAATGCAGGAGCACACCCGAAAAATGTTGCAAGTGATAATCCCCTATAAGGTGACATCAAAGTTCTATCAGCCGTTAAGACTATCTTTGGAGTACCCATACCCTTCACGGAAATGATTTTCTGATTTATTTTAAACCTTGCTGGTCAAATTTAGTAATTTTCTAAAATTCCAGCCTTATTCCTGCGTAAATGACCAAATTCTTTGTTTGAGGATAAATGCTCTCCATCAAAGACAGTTCCATCTCTACAAGCAAGATCTTCACCAACACAGCAACTACCACAAATTCCAACACCACATTTCATCATTCTTTCAAGACTTGCTTGAACAAAGATTTTTTTTGAGTTAGCTGCTTGGACAGTTTTGTACATCATAATTTCAGGACCGCAAACATATACACCATCATAATGATTTTCGTTAACTAATTTTTCAACATAATCAGTGACAAATCCTTTTTCACCATAACTTCCATCATCAGTTGAAACAATTACACGGTGGGGATTATTTTTCAATAATTCATTTGACAAATCTTCAAAAAATACCTCATCTTTTGATTTTGCACCCATAAGTACAGTAACATCATCAGTAGGTTTTACAAAAGTAAGCAATCTCATCATTGGAACAAGACCAGTTCCACCACCAACAAGCAAAAGTTTTCCTTCTTTGACATCAAATGAATTTCCATACGGTCCTCGAATTCCAATTTGACCTCCTACTGGAACATTAAACAAACCCGTAGATGATGGACCATGTTTTCTGACAGTAAATGCAGCTTTTCCTGGTTCTTTTGAAATCATCACACTCATTGGTAATTCATTGACACCAGGAATCCAAACCATGGCAAATTGTCCAGGTAAAACATTTGGCATTACGTCATCTGAAAAAATCAATGTTCTAACAGTTGGTGTTTCATCTACTACTTTTTCAATTGTAACTATTGTGGGGTGATTAAGATTTCTTTGCAAGACCTACCATCTCCTTTATTGTACTGAAACCTTTTCTCTCCATGTATTTCATAATGCCTTTATTAATATCATCAAAGACGCCAACCCAATTATCACCTATTGCGCTTCCAAGTTGAACAGCTGAAGCTCCTGCCAAGATAAATTCAACAGCATCTTCCCAAGTAGAAACTCCACCACACCCAATAATTGGAATGTCATATTTTGAAGAAATTTCATAAACACATCTTAATGCAATTGGTTTTATCGGAGTCCCAGATAATCCTCCAAATTTGTTACTTAGGATAGGACGTTTAGTTTCAACATCAATAGCCATTGCACGAACAGTGTTAATTGCAGTAATTGCATCTATTCCAGAATCAACTGCATTATTTACCGTATTAAGATAATTACTTGTACCCAAGCCAACTTTAGCAATTACAGGTACATTTGTGGCATTTTTTACAGTAGTAACAATTTGTTTAACTAATCCAGGATCATCACCAACTTCCAAGCCAACTTTTGCAACATGAGGACAAGACAGATTCAATTCGTACGCTTTGACTTTGCAATTTTCAAATTCTTTTATCATAGTTTCAAAATCTTCTGGAACCGATCCTACCAAACTGACAATTATTGGTACGTCTTGATTAGGTTCAATCATTTTAGCAAAGTTTGATGCGCCAGGATTTGAAAGACCCACAGCGTTTATCCATCCACCTCCTTTTACACTAAAGATTGTAGGATTAGGATATCCTTCCCAAGGAGCAGTACTTAGAGACTTTGTAACTACAGCGCCTGCACCAGATGCATAAAGTCGATTAAAAACATCTAATGATATTCCTAAGATTCCAGATGCCAACATTACAGGTTTGTCTAATTGAATTTTGCCTATGGAAGTTGCAATGCTAGGTTCCACTTTGATTAATGAGCATAGTTTCGAATATAACAGTTGATTCCTAATTCTGGTACCTTTTTTAAAGGTGATTTAGAATCAACTATTCATGTATTCTGTAGTTTTAACAGAATTGGGAATCTCAGTTTTCAATGATGGAAAACTAGACAAGGCATTTGCTTTCTCAAATCCTGTTAAAGAGTATCTTTTAGTAAAAAACAAAGAATCAAAACTAAATGAACTTGTAAATTATTTAGCATCCACTCAAAGAGGATTTTCTGTCAGCGATGATTCATTACTTGCAATTCTAAAAAAACATTCAATTGATTGTCATATTATGGATTCATCTGAATTAGATGAAATTCAAGCAACAAAACCACAAATCATTGTAGATTCAGGTTTTGCTTCGAACCTACAAGATACCCTAGGAAAATTAAGAGAGTTTGCTTTGGGATTATCATCTTCAAAAGTTACAGAGGTTTCAGAAAGCCCAGATCTGCATATTATTCAAGCAATTAATTCATTAGATGAAATTGACAAGATAGCAAATGGATTAAGTTCTAGACTTAGAGAATGGTACGGATTACATTTTCCAGAATTAG
>JBOEHF010000076.1:0-1557 GCA_050633805.1 Candidatus Nitrosopumilus sp. | reverse complement strand
TTGATCTTTAGAATTTCGTATCACTTATTTGCATTTGGACAATTCATTGTAGGGTTTATGTGACATTCTGCACATGTTTGACTGCAACATTCACTTGCTCTATGCTCAAACTCCCTTCCACAACACAAGCATCTCTTTTTCATTCAAAATGTATTGTAAATTCTGAATTTAACCTTTTTTTGGCTATCAAAAATCCATCTTAGCGACAATATTTTCCACATCTTCTTCCAATAGAATCTTGTGCATTGTAATGGATCTTGTAAAAAATACGTGGCTAAAAATTCCAGCGCTGAAGGTGGGCGATATTAACAGGATCAAAAATGATGTCCTCATTGCAATGTATTCATCACACGAGAAAGTCTTTGGTGCCCTTGCTGTGGTCGTTTACTGAGAACTAATCTTCTATTGAGAAAATTAAAACAAAAACTATCTAAGTCGTACAAAATAACTGAACCACTAAAATTCTAAAACTTCAAGCCTGCAAAAATGTCCGTCTTTACAGGTTTCTTGAAGATACGAATAATTGCACTTTCTAGTATTTATCAATACAGAAAGATGATTGTCATCTCTGGGAATTATCTGGAGTTTTTTATTACTATTTGATTCAGTGAAAATATGAAACATGCCAAAGACTACATGAATTCTCCTAGAACTATAAAATATGATTCGAGTTTGGCGGATGTGTTAAAAAGAATAATTGATGAAAAGAAGAGCAGACTCTTGGTAACTGAAAATAATAAAATTACAGGTCTTGTATCTGAGAAAGATTTAGGGATTTTTCTTTTCATGGATGAGAGTGAGCGAAAGCTAGATGACATTCCGCTATCTGAAATTATAAAACCAATGATTACAGTTGATGAAAGAACTGGACTAGACAAATGTGCTGAAACAATGATGACTAATTCAATTGGCTCTTTGATTGTAACTGCAAATGATGAAGTTGTAGGAATTTTGACAAAGACTGATCTTGTAAGACATTTTACAAAAACTCACGAGGGAGAAAAAATTGTTGGAGAGTACATGTCTCCATATTATGCTTGGCAATATGTCGATACTCCATTATACAAAGTAGTGTTGAAAATGATTGATGATGGAATCTCCAGGATGATTCTAAGAGACCAAGATCAGATACCTGTAGGAGTAATTACGTTTCGTGATCTGTTTGAATTGGCTTTAAAGCAAGGAAATTATGAAGATGTTCTTGATAATACTGATCCTTCGATATCCATAATATTTCCAAGAAAAGGATTTGTTTCTGAATCTGGATTTGGTGGAAGCGTAAAAGCACATGATATCATGAGCAAAAATATCGTATCTGTAAAATATGATGATGATTTGGCAAAAGCAGGCAGGATATTACTTGAGAAAAATATCAACGGTGCAGGAGTGCTGTCAGGCCACAATGCTCTAATAGGCATAATTAGCAAAAGCGACATTGTCAAAGCCATGGCTTTTTTGAAATAGGCCATCCTGGAAATCATTCCCGGATTCTCTCATTTACTAAAACTCTAATAATTCAGTAAAACAAGGAAAACCATTGGATTATGAAAAATTCTG
>JBOEHF010000075.1:0-12098 GCA_050633805.1 Candidatus Nitrosopumilus sp. | reverse complement strand
TTATGCCAATGTTGTCTGAACAACCAAATCTAGAATTTTATAATATTGTTGATGAATAGGTGGTCTGTTTTTTCATAATCCTAATGGAGATTATGAAAATGTAAATTCAAAATTTTCTTTGTATGAAATAAAAATTTTTACAATTTTTTTATGTTTTATTAAACAAATGACATATTTTCATATAAAATGAGTTTAATATTTTTATTATATTGAGAAACAGTGGCCGGTGATGGAAATGAGTCTGACAATATTCGCGATTTTGGAGTGCGTGACATGTCCACATCAGATTATCTAGTTGCATTTTCTGGCCAAACTCAAAACTATTGTGTAGGTATGGTAGATATGGCAAATTCAACAAAAATGGCAGCTACTCTGGGTACAGTTAAAATTTCAAGATATTATCAAATATTTCTAAATTCCATGTCCAAGATTTTAAGTAGGTTTGGTGGTTCTGTGATAAAAAATATTGGAGATTGTTTACTGTATTATTTTCCAGAATCATCAAAAGCAAATAAAAAATTTGGATTCATGAGATGTCTTGAATGTGGATTGTCAATGATTGAAAATCATAGCACTATTTGCAAGGAATTAACCCAAAATGATCTTCCTTGTGTTGATTATCGTGTTAGTGCAGATTATGGTTCTGTTATTTTAATGAGGGCAAATAATTCTGATTCTCTTGATATGCTTGGACCTCCAGTGAACATGTGCAGTAAGATAAATCATGCAGCTGAAACAAATGGTGTTGTTATAGGAGGAGATATGTATACGATGGTGAAATCTTTTAATGATTACAAATTCAAAAAAGTTGATGAATTTTCATTAGGATTCAAACATGCATATCCTGTTTATACGGTAGTGCGGAAATAATGAACATAAATCCAACAAAACAGGTATGGAGTAGATGAATAGGATCTAGAATTACAATAAAGAGAAGAATTACAAAATATAGTCAAAGACGGACAAGGAATAATGACAAAAACTGGAAATGTATTGGCAAAATATGGAAGTAAATTTTTAGGTCATACAGGACAAACTTTTGCAGGTTTACCCGATAATGATGAAATCAATTATCTTTCTTTTATTCTGTTCATAGATTACTTTCATAATCTTTGATGGGGTCGTGCATCCCCTCAGATTCAGATATATTATTCAGATTTCTCTGTCGGGATATATGGCTGACGAAGGAGAGAACCCAGTAACTCTAAAACAAGAGGTTTTAGATAAAATTGCAGCACTAGTTACGGCTGCATTTGGTTTAGTTGCGGCTTTGGCATGGAATGATGCGATAAAGACAATCTTCAAAGAAATCTTTGGAGATTCAAGTACTGTTGTCCCAATGTTGATTTATGCAATTGTGGTCACAATCATTGCAGTGATTCTGATAATAATAGTTGCACGAGCAGTTGCAAAATCTAAAAATGAATAGTGACATCTTCTCTTTATTTTTTCAATTCAAAATTGAAGGTCTGTCATACAAGAATAAAAACAAAATTCCTGCAAAAATTACAAATCCTGATATGAAATAAATTGTTACATGCAGTATGCCTATTTTTTTACTAAAGTAATTGCCTACAAAAATAATTACTACTCCCATTATAACAAGTAAAATTCCTGCCATTAGATTTACAAAATCCATTTAGGTATTGTCAGCATTATTCCTTAATGATTCATTCTTTTATTTCCCATAATCCTATACAAAATTATGGGAAAACAATTTTTGAATCTAATTGAAACTGTATCTGCTTACAGCTTTTCAATTAATGAATAAGATTTTGATGCAAATAATGCCATTTACACGCATGAAAATTAACAAGAAACTAATTGCATTTAATTGGATGTGTGTATTCATTAAAGTGAATTTTTCTTTTTTCCTACTAAATGCAGTAAATTGGTTTGATTTGCAATGATTTTATTTAGTTTTTTATGTGTAATGTGCTGTGTTTTATTCAGGTGTATACAACTAGTAAAATACTGTCTTTTCTGTTCTGAAAAGCTTTTAATCTGTATGAAGAGATTTTTTAATCATGAATATTGTTGAGAAGATTCTTGCTAGAAATTCAGGAAAATCTTCTGTTTCTCCAGATGATGTGGTTTTTGCTAATGTTGACAAGGTAATGATGCATGATGTGTCTGGACCAGGAGTGATTAAGGTATTTGATAAACTAAAGAAGCAAGGAATTTCAGTAGATAAACTATGGGATCCTACCAAAGTCTGGGTAGCTGAAGATCACTTTGTTCCTTCTGCAGAAAAAATGTCTGCAGAAAATATTGTAAAATTAACAAACTTTACAAAAAATTATGGAATTGAAAAGCATTTCAAATATGGAATGGGACAATATGGAATTTGTCATACCATATCTCATGAAGAAGCAATGGTGATGCCAGGTGATGTTTATGTTGGTGGTGATTCTCATACAAACACAACTGGTGCATTGGGTGCATTTGCTTGTGGTTTAGGACATACTGATATTGCTTATGTTTTGTTAAATGGAAAAATTTGGTTCAAAGTTCCTGAGACGTATTACTTTAAGCTAAATGGAAAGTTACCTGATCATATAATGGCCAAAGATTTGATTCTAAAAATAATTGGAGAGATTGGAACTGATGGTGGTAATTATAGAACTATGCAATTTGGTGGAAGTGGAATTGATGAAATGTCCGTTGAGAGTAGACTAACATTGTGTAACATGACTACAGAAGCTGGTGCAAAGAATGGAATTGTTGAACCAGATCAAAAAGTAGTTGACTATCTTTCAAGTAGAGGTGCTGCAAATTTCAATTTAGTAAAAGGTGATGAAGATGCTGAATATGCAAAAGTTTTCGAATTCGAAGCATCCGAAATGGAGCCTACTGTTGCAAAACCATTTTCTCCTGAAAACATCTCCGTTGTAAGAGAAGCACCTTCTGTTGAACTGGATAAATCTTACATTGGTTCTTGTACTGGTGCAAAATATGAAGACTTGGAAGCTGCAGCAAAAATCCTCAAAGGAAGAAAAGTAAAGATTAGAACTGAAATTTTGCCTGCTGCAATTTCGATTTATCAACGAGCAATGGAAAATGGATTACTAAAGATATTCTTAGATGCTGGTGTCACAGTTGGACCTCCTACTTGTGGAGCCTGTTGTGGAGCTCATATGGGTGTCTTGGCAAAAGATGAAATTTGCATCAGTACTACTAATAGAAACTTCCCTGGCAGAATGGGCCATGTGGAATCTCAAACATACCTTTCATCTCCACTAGTGGCAGCAGCTTCTGCAGTAACTGGAAAAATCACTGATCCGAGGGATTTGTAATGAAAGGCAACGTCATAAAATATGATCGAGACAATATTGACACTGATGTCATAATCCCTGGCCAATATCTCAAAGTACATGATTATGCAGAACTTGCAACACACGCAATGGAAGGATTAGACCCTGATTTTCATTCTAAAGTAAAAGAAGGTGACTTTATCCTGTCTGGCAAAAACTTTGGATGTGGCTCATCTCGTGAACATGCTCCCATTGCATTGTCTCATTCTGGTGTAAAGGCAGTACTTGCATTATCTTTTGCAAGAATTTTTTACAGAAATTCTGTTGATGGTGCATTCTTACTTCCAATTGAAATTGAACAAGATGCATATGATGGAATTTCAGAAGGTGATGAAATTTCAATCGATGTTGATTCAAATGAAATTAAAAATATTACCAAAAATCAAACCTACAAAATGAAACCTTTTTCAGAAATTATTGGAAAGATAATTGCTGCAGGTGGGCTCTTCAAGTATAAACCTGACCAGGATTAAAATGGGAAAAACTCTTTTTGAAAAACTCTGGGAATCTCATGTTATTGTTGAAAAACAAAACAGCCCATCCTTGATTTACATTGACAGACATTTAGTTCATGAAGTAACTTCT
This sequence comes from Candidatus Nitrosopumilus sp., assembly GCA_050633805.1. GTDB lineage: Archaea > Thermoproteota > Nitrososphaeria > Nitrososphaerales > Nitrosopumilaceae > Nitrosopumilus. The sequence goes on along the minus strand of JBOEHF010000075.1, from coordinate 8,199 downwards.
CCACAGGCTTTTGATGGATTGAGAATGAATAACAGAAAAGTCAGGAGACCTGATCTTACCATTGCCACAATGGATCATAATGTTCCAACAACAGATCGCTCACTTCCAATTTTAGATCAAACATCCTCTGTTCAAATTAAAACTTTGGAAAAAAACTGCAAAGACTTTGGAATAAAATTGTTTGATGTTAACAGCCCTAATCAGGGAATTGTCCATGTAATTGGTCCTCAATTAGGGATCACATTACCTGGAACCACAATTGTTTGCGGTGATAGTCATACATCTACTCATGGCGCATTTGGAGCCCTGGCTTTGGGTATTGGAACCAGTGATGTTGAGCATGTATTGGCATCTCAAACAATGTGGCTAGAAAAGCCAAAACCCTTTGAAATTAGAGTTGAAGGGAAGAGAAAAAACCCTCATGCTGTAACCGCCAAAGACATTGTCCTCTCTATTATCAAAAATATTGGCACTGGTGGTGGCACTGGAACTGTAATTGAATATCGCGGTGAAGGAATCACTGACCTTTCAATGGAACAAAGAATGACTATCTGTAACATGTCAATTGAGGCAGGTGCTCGTGCAGGTCTTATTGCTCCTGATGAAAAGACCTTTGACTATTTGAGAGGACGAGAATACACTCCAAAGAATTATGAATCACTAGTTGATTCTTGGAAAGACCATCTGAAAACTGATAGTGATGCAAAGTTTGAAAAACAATTTACTTTACACATTGATGATATTGCACCTCAAGTAAGTTGGGGAACTAATCCTGGAATGACTTGCGATGTCACTGAATCTGTACCCTCACCTGATGAATATTCTAAAGGTGATTCAAACCAAAAGAAAGGTGCTGAAAAAGCACTTGATTACATGGATTTGAAACCTGGCATGACAATTGAAGACATCAAAATTGATAGAGTCTTTATTGGCTCTTGCACTAATGCTCGATTAGAAGATCTTATTGAAGCGTCCAAAGTAATCAAGGGAAAAAAAGTTTTTCCAACAGTTAAAGCTATGGTGGTTCCTGGTTCTCAAATGGTAAAAAAACGAGCAGAAGAAATGGGACTAGATAAAATTTTCATTGATGCTAATTTTGAATGGAGAGAAGCAGGATGTAGCATGTGTCTTGGTATGAATCCTGATATTTTATCTCCTGGAGAGCGTTGTGCAAGTACATCAAACAGAAACTTTGAAGGAAGACAAGGAACTGGTGGAAGAACTCATTTGGTTAGTCCTGTTATGGCAGCAGCAGCAGCTATTGAAGGTCATTTTGTAGATGTAAGAAAAATGGATTTGAATTAACATGGAACCCTTCAAAACTGTTTCAAGCACTGTAACTCCTTTAGATAAAGTAAATGTGGATACTGATCAAATTGTTCCAAAACAATTTCTAAAACTAGTTCAAAAATCTGGATTTGGAAAATTTTTGTTTTTTAACTGGAGATATGATGAAAATGAGAATAAAAAACCTGATTTTATCCTAAATGATTCGAAATATAAAAATTCACAAGTTCTCGTGGCTGGGGATAATTTTGGCTGTGGTTCCAGCCGTGAACATGCCGTTTGGGCCTTGCTTGACTATGGTTTTTCTGTAATCATTGCACCTTCTTTTGCAGATATCTTCTACAGTAACTGTTTCAAAAATGGCCTTTTACCAATCACTCTAGACCAAAAACTAGTAGAAAAATTACAGCAAGAAACTGGTACAATTAAAGTGGATTTGGAAAATCAAATAATCAAAACTTTATCTGAGGAGATTTCTTTTGAAATTGATTCTTACAAGAAAAAAATCCTCCTAGATGGACTAGATGATATTGCACAAACTTTTCAATATGAAGATAGGATATATGAATTTGAAAAAGAATCTAAAGTCCCATCTGTTTTATGATCTTCTTCACTGTCTTTTCATTTCTTTCTAGAATCATTGGTGATTCTGCATCAATCCATTCTGAATCTCCAATGTCAAACGCACTAATTTTCCCTTCCTTTGATAGTTGCTGTAAAATATCAAATGATAAGTTGATCTCTTTTTGTTTTTGTTTTTGTTTTGCTTTGATTCTTTTAATGATGTCTTTTCCCAGCATATAGATTCCCAAGCATTCGGATAATTGTAATTTCATCATTGGTTTTTCTTTAAACTCTGTAATGATGCCATCTTTTACTTTGGCAAATCCTGTCTCTTCTTTTCTTCTAGTTCTAGTTGCAATGCATGCAGAGCTGTTTTTCTCCATGAACCTTTCTTTCATTTTTTTGAGATCTATTGCACACAAATTATCTACAAACCACAAAACAAATTCTGACTCACCTTTGAGTTTGTTTGCCACATGTAGCAAATCCCCGCCTGTTCCGCTTTGGGAATCTTGAACAAACGTGATGCCTTTTTGATTTTGATAAAAGTTCTTGATTTGTGCCCCTAATTCATTAAAATCTGAAATAACAATAATCTCATTTACAAAACTAAATGATTTTAGATATTTTATGACGTAATCAATTAGTGGCTTGCCATTGATTGGAGTCATGGCTTTAGGAAAATATTCAGTATATGGTTTGCCTCTTGTTCCCTTGCCTCCTGCAAGAATTACAGCTTTCACAGCCTAACGGTATGATTTTTGCTTTCTTCTTCTTGCACCAGGTCCGCCAAATTTCTTTGGTTCTTTTCTTCTGGCATCACCACTGACTAGGTATTTATCAAAATCAGTGATTCTTTTTCTAAGGTCTTCTCTAGTTGATTTTGGGAAAGGATGATCTTTTGGCTCTTTTTTGGATTTAGTCCAGCCTGTTAATGCTCTTGAAATTCCTGTTGCTACTGCACTGGCTTGGCCCATAAAACCTCCTCCTCTAACTCTTACAGAAATATCAATTTTATCTCTTAAATCCCCTGTAATTTCTAATGGTGCTAGAATTACTTCACGTGCAGTTTCTTGTGGAATCATTTCTACTGGAACATTGTTAATTCTGATTTTACCTTTTCCCTTTGTAATGTAAACATGAGCACTAGCTGTCTTTCTTGTTGCAAAATAGATTTCAGTTTTTGGTGTTGTCATTCAGTCCACCCGATTACTCTACACAATTCCCCAAGTGCTGTATAGTTTGATGGGGCCTTTCTTATCATTGCTTTTTCAAATTGAATTTTTTCAAGTGATTTAGTTTCTTTAGGTGAACCAATGTATGTTCTTAGTCTTTGATGAGCTTCTTTTCCTGATGGTTTTCTGTCATATGGCAACATTTGACGAATCATCTTTGCCATTACGGTATCTGGTCTTCTATAGTGGACAGGACCGTGTTTGTAGTTAATAATACTGTTAATTTCTAAAAATTCTCTGTATTCTTTAATCTGATTACTTCTTGTTCCACTCATCATGATTTTTTCACAGTTAACAACTGAGACTCTGTTTCCTTGAATTAACAACTTTGCAACATTTGATGCTAGTCTGCCAGCAATATGATTTGTTGCATCTACTACAATTGGTCTGTCAGTTCTTACAACTGTCTCTTGTTTAGAGGCTCCTCTTGGTTTGTTTATTCTTCCATTAGCCAAGTAGAACTACCCCTTTACCAGTTGGGTTTTGCTCAATCAAATCTGAATGACTGATGATTTTTCCGCCTTTTTCAATTATTTTGCTTGCTGCAGAATTTGAAATTGAAAATGAGAATAATGTAATTTTGTGAGAAATGTTTCCTGTTCCAAGTACCTTGCCTGGAAATACTACAATATCGTTTTCTTTTGTTAATTGACCGATCCTGTTCAAATTAAGATCTCTTCTAGCAATAGATGGCTTTAATGCATATTCTGCTAATTTTGCCCAAATTGATGCATCATTTTTAGTTGATGCTTTCTTTAGATCTCTGGCCATATGTATAACGGCTTGATTAGTCATGTGAATAATGCGGTTTGAAACCCAAATATAATGTCTATGCTTAGATTATTCTTCAACTTGGTCAATCATCTCTTTAAATTGACTGATTCTGTTGCTAACCTCGTCTACTCCTGAAATAATGATTTGCTCAGGATTGAGTGCACCTGTTGATTCTACTGTTAGAACTTTGACATCTTCTTTATCCGTATCTGTAAGGGTTGAAATTGTTGCAGAATTCCATTTGGCATGTTCTGTACCGCGTCCAAGTCTGGCATAGCATTCTATCTTGATTCTTTGTCCTGGTGCTAGTTGAACAATAGGAATTTTATCTGAAGTTGGCTTTATAGAATCATCTTCGGAGGATAATTCGCCAGATAGTACTGTCCTCGTAACATCTGAGTCTCCTGAATCTAAGACTAACATTACTTTACAATTTGAACATCCTGTCTCACTTTGACACTCACATTTGGATGGTTCGTTAAATCTACTCAAATCAGTTGTTAACGGAATAAGGCCTAATCTGTGTGCCAAACCTTCGTCAGGCAAAACTGAAGAATTTTCAATAATGTCTACAGTGTCTATTGCAAATGTGGGAACTCCATTAAGACAAACACGTCTGAGTGCATTTGCATATTGTAATGGTATTCCTTGAAGTTTTACAGATATTTTTTGATTATCTTTACTAATTACCTCTAAGGATGACAATGACGAAAATCTTCAAAATCCACATAAAAATCTAGCTGGTTTTGGGCATGTGAAAACAGTGTCTTTTGGTTTTGATAAAGTCTCGTTTCCTCAAATATGTTGGGGATTATATCGGTTGTATCTGATTTGTGGATTTTGAAAAGATGTTCTCTGTTCTAAATGTGGATTCTGGTATTCGTTATACCACAATTCAAAATAATACTGGCATGATCATTACTGGGGACTTTAGATAAAATATTGCCCCGATTCTAAACGATGAAGATATCTGAATAATGCATCATCATACATCCAAGGGATGACAAACAAGAAAGAATGCCCAACACAAGGTTGGACCTGCAAAAGATCCACTGGCTATATATGATGAAATTAAAAGAATTTCATTTCCAATTAATGAAAAGCATCTGCTATGGTTACAACTGGGATAAATGCAGATCACAACAATATCATTTCTAAAATCTTGGAATTAATCAACAATTCAAAATAATAATTAAAATCCTCAAAAATATGACTTGAAATCCCAATAATATTAGTACAGATAAATAGTAAATATTAATATCAATTTTAGAAATGGCCGATGTAACACTAGTACGCTATTCATTTGAAGGCGAAAAATTTGAAATCATGGTAAAGCCAGACCCTGCATTAGAATACAAGCTGGGAAAGAAAAAAGACCTGTCTGCAGTTTTAGTTTCTGATGAAATTTACACAGATTCTGGCAAAGGTACCAGACCATCATCCGAAAAACTTCTCAAGGCTTTCAAAACTGAAGACCAAAATGAGATTGCAGAAATAATAATGAAAAAAGGTGATCTGAATCTTACAACTGATCAAAGACGAAAAATGGTAGAAGAGAAGAAAAAACAAATTGTTACATTTATCTCAAAGACCTATGTCGATCCTAAAACNNCAGGTACAAGATATTATTGATAAACTCCGTTCTATAATTGCCCTGAAAACAGAAAGTCTACAATTGGAAATTATAATTCCTGCACAATATGCATCACAATCATATGCCGTGCTAAAATCTGTAGGTTCTCTAAAATCTGAAAATTGGCAAAATAATGGTTCACTAAAAGCAATACTTGAAATACCAGCTGCAGCAAGACCAAATGTGATAGATAGATTAGGTTCTATAACAAAGGGTTCAGCTTCAGTAGAGGTAATTTCATGACGGATAATAAGAGAAAATATGTTATTCCAGGTGATATTGTAACTACTGGCCCATTCAGACCTGAACAAAATGTAATCCTGGAAGGAAATAAAATAATCTCTACAACTATTGGAATTTCAGAAATTTATGATGATTCTGTTAAAGTCATCCCTTTAACTGGAAAATATATCCCAAAAATTAACGATTTAGTTATTGGCAAAGTAATTTCCCATACTTCTTTGTCTTGGGAATTGGATATCAATTCATGCTATGTTGGATTTTTGCCTGCTCAAGACGTCTTTGGACGAGACTTTTCTGCTCATGCAGATGAACTATCCTCCAAACTGAAATCTGGAGATTTGGTAGCTGCAAGAATAGCTAATTTTGATAGAACAAGAGATCCATTAGTAACTATCTCTGATAGAGATCTAGGCACAATTGATTCAGGTGACTTGGTAAAAATCTCTCCAAACAAAGTCCCAAGATTGATTGGAAAGAGAGGAAGCATGATTCAGATGATTGAAATGGCGACTAACGCTGCTGTTACAATTGGTCAGAACGGCTGGGTAGTAGTTGCATGTGAGACTCCCGAGGGATTATTAAAGGCTAAAAAAGCAATTGAAATGATCAATGAAAAAGCACATGTTGCAAATTTAACTGATCAAGTGAAAGAAATGTTAGAAATAAAGGATGATGAATCATAATGGGCGGAAGAGACGCAACAATGGTCCTATTGGACGAGAATGGTATTCGTTGTGATGGCCGTAAAGTAGATGAAACACGTCGTATTATGATTAAAGCCGGTGGACTAAAGAATGCTGATGGTTCAGCTTACATTGAATTTGGTGATAACAAAATTTTGGTTGGTGTTTTTGGTCCAAGAGATGTACATCCAAAACACATGTCAAATACTGATACTGGAATTTTAAGAGTAAGATATCATATGGAGCCGTTTTCTGTTGGTGAAAGAAAAAATCCAGCACCTTCAAGAAGAGAGATTGAAATTTCCAAAGTAATCAAAGAAGCATTAGAACCTGCAGTTATGCTTGAAAAATTTCCAAGAACTGCCGTTGATGTATTTATTGAAATTTTACAAGCAGATGGTGGGACTCGTTGTGCAGCCCTTACTGCAGCATCTGTTGCATTAGCTGATGCAGGTATCCCAATGAGGGATATGGTTGCAGCAGTCGCAGCAGGAAAAGTCGCAGATACTGTAATTCTTGATGTTAACAATGAAGAAGACCAAGCAGGTCAAGCAGACATGCCAATTGGTTACATGCCAAGTCTTGATAAAATCACCTTGTTGCAATTAGATGGTGTTCTAACTCCTGAAGAATACAAAAAATGTGTAGATGTTGGAGTTCAAGGTTGTAAGATTGTTTATGAATTACAAAAGAAAGCCCTCAAAGACAAATACTTTGGAAACGGAGGTGACTAAAATTGACATCCACTTCTGTTATTGATGAACTAAAGAGAACACAGATTCTTGAATTACTTGAACAAGGAAAAAGAGTTGATGGACGTGCACTAGATGAACCACGTGAAATTACTATTGAAATTAATGTAATTCCAAAAGCAAACGGTTCTGCAAGAGTCCGACTAGGTGACACTGAAGTTATTTGTGGTGTAAAAATTCAGCCAGATAGACCTTTCCCAGATACTGGTGACAAAGGAATTTTCATGTGTACTGCTGAACTATTGCCATTATCCCATCCAACTGTTGAAACTGGTCCTCCACAACCACCAGTAATTGAATTGGCAAGAGTTACTGATAGAGGAATCAGAGAGAGTCACATGATTGATGTTACTAAATTGGTAATTCAAAAAGATAAATCAGTTGTTGGTGTATTTGCTGACAACGTTGTAGTTGATCAAGATGGTAATCTGTTTGATGCATGTTCTTATGCCGCAACTTCTGCATTACTTGTATCTAAAACTCCAAAATGGAATTGGATTGATGATGCACCCGTCTTAGTAGAAGGTGATGAAACGCCATTGCCGATTGAAACTATTCCGGTATCTGTTACAATGGGAAAAATTGGTAACTATATCATAGTTGATCCAAACGGCGATGAATGGGAAAGCATGGATGCTCGTGTTACAATTACAAGTGATTCTGATGGAAATATTTGCGCTTTACAAAAAGGTGGCAGTGATGGATTTACACAAGATGAGATTAATCAGTGTGGGGAGATATCTGTTCGAATAGGGGCAAAAATAAGAGAAAAATTAAAAGAAGCTCAAAAAGGTAGTCTATAAAATGGCAAAAGCAAAAAAATCACTTAAAGGACTGGGTGCCAGATACGGAATTAAACTTAGAAAACAATATACCAAAATTCATCTCCAACTAAAAGAAAAGAGAACATGTCCTGAATGTGGTTCACAAACATTTGGCCGTGATGCCGTAGGAATTTGGTCTTGTAAAAAATGCAGCTATAAAGTAGCTGGAACCGCATATGACGTTAAACTTTAGTGCAAAAATTA
>JBOEHF010000074.1:0-7372 GCA_050633805.1 Candidatus Nitrosopumilus sp. | reverse complement strand
ATATAGTCTTTTTTTGAAAATAGAATTTCTTCTGTAATTTTATCTGGTTTGTTTTCTCCAATCATTTCCTTGATTTCATTTTCTCCTCTCACTATTCCTTCATCTTTGAGATTTTCTGAGAGACCTTTTTCAGAAACTAGTCCTTTGTCATATCTTGAAAGAAATTCAAGAAATATCTCGTCAAAATTTTTTGAAAATTCCAAAATGTCCTCGATCCCACATTTTCCACAAGAAACATGCATTTTTTTGTTGAATGTTTTTTGGATTTCGATTTTTGATTTACATTTTGGACACGAGAATTTCAAGATCTATTTGATGTGTAATCTTTAGTGATTTATTGTTAATCTAACTGTCTGACCCATGACATTATTAAGCTAGAAAATAACCTTGAATTCTAAAATGAAAAAAATCGAATTTAACAAAATCTATAATGAAAACTGTGTTGAAGGAATGAAATTTATTCCTAAAAACAAGATTGATCTCGTAATTACCGATCCTCCATTTGCAATTAATTTTAAAGCAAAAAAAGCAAATTATAACAGAACATCTTCTAGAGTTCTATCTGGATATAATGAAATTAAACCTCAGGACTACTATGATTTTACATTTTCTTGGATGAGTGAAGTTTTTCGAGTCCTAAAAGATTCTGGAAGTATGTATGTATTTTCAGGATGGAATAACCTAAAAGATATTTTACATGCATTAGATGATGTTGGATTTACTACCGTAAACCATGTGATTTGGAAATATCAATTTGGAGTAGTTACTAAACGAAAATTTGTAACATCTCACTATCACTGTCTTTATGTTTGTAAAGATGACAAGAAACGAAAATTTTACCCTTTTTCTAGGTTCAAAAAAGACGATAAAACAAAAGATGGACGAAGCTTACACTATAGGGATAAGGAAGATGTTTGGGATATCAAAAGAGAATATTGGACAGGAGATGAAAAAACTCCAACTAAACTACCTTCAGAAATTATCAAAAAATTATTAGAATATTCTAGTAAAAAAAACGATGTAGTCTTTGATCCATTTCTTGGTTCTGGACAAGTTGCAGTTGTTAGCAAATCTCTTAATAGAAAATTTCTTGGATTTGAAATTGTTCCAGATTATTACAAATTTGCAAAAAAACGACTTGACACTGATATTTATAGAATTAAAAAATCAAAATAAACTAGTCTTTCTTTTCTGGCTCTTCAGTTCTCTTTTGACCCATTTTGTCTGCAATACTTTGTCTTAATTCGTCATCTGTCTTTCCTTCAATTTTCACTCCAGCTGATTTTGCAATCATCTCTAGTTTTTCACGTTCTGTTTCAACAGGTCCTGAAATTTTGGGTGTCTCTTCTGTTGCTTCTTTTATTTGATCTTGAATTTCATTTTTTGCTTTATTGTATTCATTAACTGCTTTGCCCATTTTTCTTGCTGCTCCTGGTAGTTTTCCTGTTCCCAAAATCAAAACTAGTACAACAAAAATTATGATCATCCATTCACTACCACCAATATTCAATGGATAATCAAACATGTTTTGATATTGTATAATTTGAAATTAAACGTAATGTCTGTATTTGTGCCTAAATTAGCGACTTACCAATGAATGTCATTCGTGAGAAGTAGTTATTGATTTAAATAAATTCAGAATTAATAATCTCTATGAAAAAAATAGAAGCAATCGTTCAATCCGGAGCAAAAGATACAGTAATTGCTGCAATCAAAAAGGTTGGTGTCGGTGGTGTAACTACTTATCAAGTTCAAGGACAAGGCTCACAAGATCCCCCTTTGGTTGGACAATATTTCAGTAGAGATATGGTCGTTTGTGTTGTAGATGATCCTAAAGTAGATGAAATACTAGATGCAATTGCAAATGTTGCCTGTACTGGAACAAAAGGTGATGGCAAGGTCTTTGTAACTGATATAGTTGATGCACTTGACTTATGCACCAAAAAACGTGGAACAATGGATATCTAATTAGAGATTCTCTGTGGTTCTAGTTTCTTTCTAGCATTTATTGCAAACAGTGCAACTCCAATTCCTATTATACAAAATACCGGATATGGCGTTTCATTTCCAAATGATTGTGTAATTGGACCTCCGATGGTTGGCCCTATTGCCCAACCCATTCCAAAAACCGTTTCATATGCTCCAATAATTTTACCTGAAATTCCTTTCCTAGTTTTACTCAAAATTATCTCTAGAGTTAATGGGAAGAAAATACTAAAACCAAATCCCATTAGAACTAGAGCTATCCCAAAAGTTATGATTGAATCAGCAACAATTGAAATTGCCAGCCCTGCTGATACTGCAATAGTTCCAGCAATCAAAGTTTGACTTGTTCTTCTGGCAAACTTTCCCACTAATGCAAGAGATACAACTCGTGAAATCCCGAAAACAAAAAACAGTAACAAAATATCTGTAGCAGACATTCCATTATCATTAAGAAATGCTGGATAAATCGTAAGTATTATTCCAAAAGAAGATGTGCAGAAAATTAACAAAATGATGACTTCTGGAAATCGCTTCATTTCTTTAATTGATGAAAATGAAAATCTTTCATGATGTTTTTTCACATTTTTTCTTGAGGCTAAAAGCGAAGAAATGATTGCTCCTGCAAGAATAAATGCTGCAATTTGGAACAATATCCTGTATGTAATATCCAATCCTTCGAGAAATGCAGTTCCAAGTAATGGCCCTATCATGAATCCTATTACAAAAAACATTGTAAACCAAGAGATGTGTTTTACTCGATTTTCCTCTGAACTTTCATTTGAAATAATTGCTTCACATGGTGGCCAAAAAAATGCATGTGCAACTCCTGTCATTATTCTGAATCCCATTATTTCTGGAACTGATTGTGCAACTGATAGAAGATAGACTGATGCAGAATTAATTGCAGCACCTAATGTCAGCAAATATCCGTTATTGATTCTGTCTAGTAAAATTCCTACAAAAAGAGGAATGAACATGTAAGGAATAAAATTTGTTAATCCGATTAATCCTAATTCAGAATATGTTGCACCAATGACATTTTTTGCAAATACTGGTAAAATTGGACCGTGTAATCCATAAGAAATTCCTATTATTAAACCGGTGATGTTGACAAGTATGAGAACTCTGTTCATTTGTATGCGGCAATCATTATTGCCCCGCCCATAAGATCTTTCTCAAATTCTACTCTTGAGAATTTCTCTAAAATCAATTCTTCTAGTTTTCGGTTTTGAGGCCATCTCTTGTATGTTCCATACAATGTGCCAAACTTTAATCCTAATCTTCCACCTGCCGCAAATGCAAGAATTGGTAAAATACATCTGAGATAAAATGAAACCCCTGCTCTGAAAAATGCCTCATCTGGTTTTCCCAAATCTACAATGACAAACCTTCCACCTTTTTTCAACACTCTGTGAATTTCAGATATTGCGATTCTCAAGTTTATTGCGTCTCTTAAAGAATAGCCGCACAATACTGCATCAAATTCTTCATTTTGGAATGGAATGTGTTCAAAAACACCATTTGCCATGTCCGGGGTTTTCACAAAAAATGTACCTGTATTTTTTAACATTGGCACAAGTGGATCATATAATGTGATGGAGATTTTACCATCTGTTAATTTCATTGCTGTTTTTGACATGTTTCCAAAACCAGAACCTGCATCCAGAATTTTGTTTCCTGGTAGCACTCGTTTTGAAATTCCTCGAATTCTATGTTCTTTGTCTTTTCCCAATGATATGATTGAATTTACTTTATCATAGATTGGAATAATCTCTCGAAGAACTTCCATTACTTCGCCCCAATAACTTCCTAAGCCCATAATCTATCGTCTCAGTACACTTGCTTGAATAGTTTTCAAATCAAAATTTCTATTATGCGGCAAACTTTGATGCATTTTGAGAATACTTTTGTAAATCTGACTCTGAAACTTTTTCAAAGACTTTTGCTTCAGATGTAACTTTTGCCATTTTTATATGATTGATATCTTCTTTTGCTTCTGCTTTAAGATTGATTGCTGCAATAGCTAATGCTGCTGCATCATCTAAACTCAAATCATCTTTGTAATGTTTTTCCAAAAATGCATTTACATCATCTGCACCTGCGCCAATTGCAACTGCTGCAAATTGGACATATGTTCCACTTGGGTCTGTAACATAGATTGATTCCCCTTTTTGATCAATTCCTGCAATAATCATAGAGACACCGTTTGGACGTACTCCACCATATTGTGTAAATTGATGGGCTTGATCTGCTAAATGTTTTGCAACTGTTGCAACTTCAACGGATTCATCATATGTCATTCTATTTCCTTGTGAGAAAAATCTTGCACCGTCTACTTGAACTCGTGCATCTGGAATGTAGCCTGCTGCTGCAACTCCGATATGATAATCAACTTGAAATATTTTTTGAGTAATGTTGCTGGTTTGTAAAGTACGAGGTTTTTCCTCAACTGCCATGATGACTCCCTCTTTACTTCTGATTCCAATGGCTAGAGTTCCTCTTTTTACGGTCTCAATGGCATATTCGACTTGGTATATTCTACCATCTGGTGAATACATTGTAGGTGTCATGTCATAACCGCGTGATGCCATCATAATATCACGAGTCCATTCTCAGTCAATTTAAGGGTAATTGTCCTGCCTAAATATGGAAAAGATCTGGAAATAGGGTTTTAAGTAAAATTGGTATATTGAATTTAAGAAAAATGACTAATCAATTACTAGAATTCAAAGAAATCATTAGATCTAAGCAGTCCTCAAATCAAAGAAAACCAGACAAACAAACTAGGAAACTTTTGCTTTATTTGTTTACAAGTACTCGAGGCGGTTTAACACGTTTACGAATAATTATCAATTTACTAGAACAACCATACAACACACACCAACTAGCTCAAAAACTTGAACTCGATTACAAGGCAGTTCAACATCACATGAAAGTCTTAGAGAAAAATAACATGGTTTCAAAGATTGGGGAAAAATATGGTGCAATCTTTCATTTATCAAATTTCCTTGAAATTCACGTTGGTACACTAGATGAAGCAATTGATAAACTGGATAGAAAACTAAATTACACAAAAATCTACATGTGATTTGATTTACAAATTATCGATCTGAAAATTTGAACTAAAGTTAATATAATATGCACAATTTCAAAAACTATCTTGGTTAAGAATGATCCTTTTGCAAATGCAACAAAACAAGTTAATGATGCATGTGATATTTTGGGAATCAAAGACAAAGAATTACGAGAATATTTGGCAATGCCAAACAAAGTACTAAGGGTAAAAATTCCAGTAAAAATGGATAATGGAAAAATTAGAGTTTTCACGGGTTTTAGAAGTCAACATAACAATGACCGTGGTCCATACAAAGGCGGTATTCGTTACTTTAATCCAGAAGGCGGAACCGAATACATGGAACGTGAAGTCATGGCACTTTCTTCATGGATGACTTGGAAATGTGCAATTGTAGATGTTCCACTTGGTGGAGGAAAAGGTGCAATCTATGTAAATCCAAAAACTGAAAAACTCAGTGACGGTGAAATGGAGAGATTAACACGACAATTTGCTTACAAGATTTCTGAAATTATAGGACCTGAAAAAGATATTCCAGCACCAGATGTTTACACTACTGGTAGAGAAATGACCCAAATCATGGATACATTTAGCAAACTAAACGGCAACAAATATTCTCCAGGTGTTATCACTGGAAAACCAATTTCTATGGGTGGCTCATTAGCAAGAAATGTTGCAACTGGATTGGGAACAGCATATACTGTTAGAGAAGCTGCAAAGACTTTGAAAATTAATCTTAAAGGTGCTAAAGTTGTTTTACAAGGATTCGGAAATGCATCAACATTTGCAGGAGAGTACTTAGAAAAAATGGGTGCAAAAATTATTGCTGTTAGCGATTCAAAAGGTTCAATCTCGATTCCAAAAGGTGCAAAGGTCAGTAAAATCCTTGAACACAAAGAAAAGAAAGGTTCCGTTGTTGGATTCCCTGGAAGCAAGAATATCTCAACTGAAGAATTGCTTACAACAAAATGTGAAGTTCTAGTTCCAGGTGCATTAGAGAATCAAATAAATGCAAAAATTGCAAATAAACTACAATGTAAAATTATTGCAGAAGCTGCAAATGGTCCAACATTACCTGAAGCGGATCCAATTATTCAGAAGAAGAAAATCTTGGTAGTTCCTGATATCTTGGCAAATTCTGGCGGTGTATGTATATCCTATTTGGAGTGGGTTCAGAATAATATGGGATACTATTGGACCTTTGACGAAGTTGCAAACAAGATGGAGAAAAACATCACAAAGGGATTCAAAGATGCTTATGCTTTAAGTAAAAAGCACAAAATTGACATGAGAAAAGCCACGATGGTATTGGCAGTAGAGCGAGTACTTGAAGCTTTTAACCAAAAAGGTATCTGGCCTTAATCTTAGGATAGATAAGACTCGTAATTAACTAATTGTTCAACAAACATAATTTTCCCTTTTGTAATTATGCGTAGTTTTCTCTTAAAAGAAAGATCCACTTTTGTTCTTCTTTGTAATAATTGAATTGTTTTACCTGTTAGGACTCTTCCTTTTTTGTCTCTATCAAAAAGAATGATCAATCTTTCATACTTTGCTACAGAATCTGCAAAGTTAACCATCCCTGCAAATCTATGAAATTCTAAAACTTTGCCTGTAAACCCTAATTTTCTTAACGCATTAGATCCTGTTTCCCTTCAACTATTACAACGCTTTTTTCTTTAGAGTTTAATTCCGATACAAAATTCTTCAACTCTAGAATTTCTTGTTCGGAGACTATCATGCTTTGTATTTGATTTTAAGATATTAAAACACAACATTTTGAAAACCAATAAATTAATTCACTAGAAAGAATCAACGATTACAAATGAAAACTGAAACAGAAATTGCTGAATATAGAAAAGAAATTGAACAAAGACTGATCAAAACAGAATCCATGGATGCTATGAAATACTATCAAGGTGTTCTACGAAGTCTTGAATGGGTAGTTACGGGAAAAGACGTTTAGAAAAATGCCAAATGTTTTACTTGTACAAAACACGAGAATTGAGGGCTCTGGTTATTTGGGAGAACTCTTGCAAAAAGACGGATTTAAAATCACATCCGTAAATGCAAAACATGATGAACTTCCAGACAAAGATTTTTCTCTAGTTGTTATTCTAGGCGCTCCTGAAAGCGCAAATGATGATTTACCTTATCTCCAAGCAGAACAAGAATTAATCAAAAAATCTGTTGAGAAGAATATTCCTGTACTTGGAATTTGTTTGGGTTCCCAGTTGATTGCTAAAACATTTGGTGCTAAAGTATATGGCGGTCCAAAAAAAGAGATTGGATTTTACAATGATTTGAAAGTCT
>JBOEHF010000073.1:0-13701 GCA_050633805.1 Candidatus Nitrosopumilus sp. | reverse complement strand
GGGCCCGCTTAACAAAATTATTATTCGGATATAGAAACAAAGTTTTTGTGAAAGATTTAGAGTTTGAACTAAATTCAACAGATATTCACCCAAATTCAGAAATCATAGGAACAGTTTCAGTATCATATCCAGGAAGATATGACGGTGTTGTGATAAATACAACAATTTTGGATTCAAATGAACATATTATTTACAAATCATATAATGGGAAAAAAATTTCTCAGAATGTTTCAAGACTATTTATCAATAAAGATGTCATGCCAGAACATAAGGCAGAATTTTTAGCAGCAATTAATTTTGAACCAAAACAAGAACATGAAATAAAATTCAGAGTATCAATTATTGAGCAACATAAAGAAATTGAGAGCAAAATAATTTTTGCAAAATATTCAGTCTAGAATCTACTCTTTTCCACAGTAATTGAACCAGTCATCCAGGGATGAGGTTGACAATGATAATGTACTTCTTGAGGCTCAGTAAACAAAAAGTCGTACGTATCTCCGGGTTTTAGAACACCAGATGAACCAAAGTCTCCACTATAGCCATCTGCATGACGGTGATCTGGAGTAACAGTGTGTGCAGTATCATCATTGTTTATCCATCTTACATTATTTGTAAATGTCAATAATACAGTTGGATCATTTGGAACATAATTGTCATTTCCCTCAATAACTGCACCTGGAACAATATCAATTAAGAAGAATTCTTCTTCAGGATGTAAAATATGATCAGAAACAGATGGTTTTGCCATTGATTCAGGAAGATAAAATGAGGTGTAAAATACGACAGAGGCAGACATGCCAACAATTAATGCAATCAGACCAATTCCATATGCATGACTTGATGTTGGTGCACTCATTTCTTCACTCCATCAAGATCGTTTGAACCGACATTTGAATTATTTGCACTAACTCCCATATCTGCTTGAGTCTTTGGTGCAGGTACCTCAGCTGTCAATTCTTTTGCTTCAGGTTTTGCATCAGATGCAGTTTTACCATCTGTAAGTGTGCTTGATTCTGTAGCTATTTCAGGTTCTGCAAGTTTGGGTTTCTCATCAACTACAGGTGTTGGAGCTGGGGGTGGAGCATTCTTTTCTTGACTCATAGCATATCTGTAAACATGGAAGAATGCAGCAAATACTAGCAATATGATTCCAATAAAGAATAATGAAACATTCTTCATTCCTGTTAATGCTGCATTGTATGCTGCAATGTTTAAGAATACTTGGAATGCCAAAAGTGCAACTAATAGCCAGTTAATCCATTTTTCAGATAGATTTATGGTAGCTACTTTTTGCGGACCATTGCTTTTTGCAAGTTTTGATTTTCTTTCAGCTTCGTTTGCTAGTTTAATCATCATATATGTAAATCCAAATCCTAATGGAACCAACAATATCATTGTCGAATAGAAGAATAATGGATCAATTACCAAACGCTCAACCAATGGAATTGAGATATCTGGCGAAATGTAGAATCCCCAGTAAGTTGTGACCATAATTTGAGCAAGACTGGTAATTCCAAATGCAGTTATTATCGGTCTATCTCTCCATGAGAATTTCTTGTATCTGTCTATAAATGGAATCAATACAAATGATATAATGAACAATAATGGCCACAGTAAACCTGTAACAAATTTGTCATATTGGGTCCTCATGAATGCATAGATTCCTGTAAGATACCATTCAGGAACCGTTACGCCAGGCGGGACTGTGGGTTCAAACTTGAAACCCATATCAATTGGGAATACACCACCCGTAATCAAAATAGCACCACCAATTGCCATTACCATAGGCACATCAAATACTAGGAATCTTGGGAAGTGTACTGCCATTAATCCCAACATTACTATCGGCAGCAAGAACACATGTTGAGCATAAAATCTCAATACAAAGTCCGAAAAACCGCTACCCAACGCCGCATCACGAATAGTAGGTCCAACAACGGGAATAGATGTTGTCAACGACGCTGCAATACTGATTGCAAGTTCTGCTCTTTCACTAAAAATAACATCATATCCTGTAAATGCTTCAAGAATTGTAACAGTACCAAGAATGACACCAGTCATCCATAAAACTTCATTTCTAATTTTGTATCGTCCACTAAAGTATTGATAGTACATGTGAAGTACAGCTAAAAGCACCATAGCGTTTGAGCCATGATAGTGAATATTTCTAATGTGGAATCCAAATGGGACTTCATCATTAATGAACGCAACACTGTCCCATGCCCTATCTAAAATTGGTTGGTAGTAAAACATCAGCAATGCACCTGAAACACCAAGAATTATGAATACGATAAAAGTGAGCATTCCCAAGAATCCAAATGGACTAACAAATCTTGCAGGGAATGAAAATTTAATTGCAGTAAAGATTGTTCTATCTACTCCATCCCATAACCAATAAAGGAATGCTACAACCCCAGTTTTTCTCTCAAGCGAAACGGCCATATCCAATTACTCCATTATCATTTGCATTAAACTTTGGTGGTAAGATAAACACAAATCCATCTGAATCAACATCTAATGTCAATTTAGGTAACGTGTCTGATGGTGCAGCTTGTACAGATGCAGGACCAACAAATGCAGTTCCAGTCATTGGATCATACATACTTCCATGACATGGGCATTCGCCTCTCTTTCTTCCATCATCAGGCCAATATTTCCAAAGACACCAAAGATGCAAACAAATCATACTGTAAGCTCGCAAAGAAGAAACATCATTTTTTCCTCCACCTAATTCTTCAGGCAGTCTAATGAATTGCCATTTACGAAATGCTTCTGCATCAAGTGCTGCATCTCCTGTTGCAGGGTAGGTAATGACTTCCGCGTGGTTAATAGGATAAGTATTGATATTTGCTTGAGTGCCATCAGGCAAAATTACTGGAACTCTTTCAAGTGATGCTTGATTTGGATTGGGCATGAAATTACCAAATGGGACAAAAGGAGCAAAAGCTAATCCTGTGCCTGCAGCTCCCATTAATTTGAGAAAGTCTCTTCGGGATAATCCGCCAGACTTTTTCGTCCCCAACTCTGACATTCAGCTCTCGTACTCGGCAAATTGCTTATAAACCTTGTTCAGTCATTTAGGTGGTTTTTGTCTAATGATAAAAATTACAACAGATCCGATCGCAATTCCAATGACTATACCAATTCCAATTCCAAGATTGAATGGAAGTTCAGAAATTGTTGTGGTTGAATCTTTTGATGTTGGAATAGTTTCAGGTTTTATTTCAGAATCCTTTTTTGGCTCATTTGGAATCAATTCAATTTCTACAGGTTGTTCTTGAGTCTCCAAAATCATGTCTGGAGAAATATTTGTAAATTTAGCTGCTAGTGTTATTGGTTCAGTAGTTGATGAACCACCAAACAAAGTTGAATGGGTCAAAAGTGTATATGTTCCTGTTTGATTAATTGGAACAAAAAGAACTGTTGATGTATCATCCTTATTTTTTACTGGATAAAACCCACCACCTTGACTAAAGAAAGAAGTTCCAAGCCAATCAAGTGAGACCCATCCAAGAAAATGTCCAAAGACTCCAGATGGAACATTTGTTTGTATGATTTCTCCAGATGGATCCATTACAAATACAGATAGATTTGTGTCATTACTAATCCAAGAAAGTTCTATTGCAGCAGAGTTGATTGATTCATTTTGAATATCAAAATAAAATTGTCTCCAGTCACCTGCCATGTAACGATTAGCCATATCAAATGCACCTTTAGTGTATCCGTTTCCATAAAGAACATCATCACTTTGCACACCTTTAATCAAAATTGTAGAATCATTTTCAATTACAGGTTGTTTAATTACGAAAGATACTGGTGCATTTACAACATGTTCCTCACTTTCAAAGGTTAAAAATCCTTGATACACACCAGTTTGAATATCATCTGGAGTGACTAATGTTATTTCTACGGTAGATGATTTTTGTGGAGGGATAGAAATTGTTTCAGATTCAGACCAGAGTAAAGACCATTTTTCTTTTTCATAATGACTAGAGGAAAGTGTGTAATCCATAGATGTTGAATTGAGTTTTGTGTCACCTAACCAGTAAGAGTATCTAGTTGGTACAGGATAAACTCCAACTAATGGAACACCTTCAAATTTTTCATTGGGTTCTGAAACTCTAAGCTCTTGAACAGTACCCCAAGAACCAGCTCTATTTACCATAGATAATTCATTACTAGTAATTTTTGTGTCATTATCATTATCAATCCAATCATAAAGATAGAGTGAAGCAATTTTGAGATCATCAGCATAAACATCTGAAGTACTGTTCATGAAATCATCAAATTGAAAATTTGCATTTAATATCATTAATGATGACTTGTTTGGAATCGGATCAGATTCGTCAAAAAATGTCACTAGTTCAGCAGAGTTTCCAAACTCAGATAGTTTTACATAATTTGGAACAAATGTACCAGTCTTATTTAGAATAGAATCTTGTTGTTGCACAATTGTTGTTCCATTAAAAAAGGTTTTTGACATTAAAGATAGAGTTTGGGGGACTACATCGATTGTGATTGTATCGTTAGTAGGATTCTCTACTGTAAAAGTTGTTGTGGTTCTTTCTCCTGGAAGTAGTTGTCCTGCAAACCAACTTGTCATAGGTAATGAACGTGAAGGAAGTTCAAACTTTTCAAAACCAATGGAGGTAGAATTAATTTTCTTTATTGCAGGTTCAAGAATTTTTTTAATGTTACTGTATGAATCGTCATTATGTGCGATAAATTTTCCATTTATGCCATTAACATAATCTAAAGCTGATTCAGTATCTACCAATCCAGATCCTTGAGTAAAAGGATCATTATGAAGATCAGTTGAAGTCGACATTAGGATGTTTTTGATTAAAAATGAATCATAGTCTTTTGATTGTTTTTTCATCTCTTCAATTAGGATTGCAGCGCTCCCAGATACAAGAGGTGCAGCCATGCTGGTGCCACCAAATAATGAGAATGATTCTTCTTTGGAATCTTTATCGACTTTTAAAATATTTGAAGGCACAAACCCATGTGCACCAATACTCATTACATCAGGTTTAGGGTCTCCGATGATTCCGGGGCCTCGACTAGAAAAATCAACTATATCATTAGAATGAATAGTCGTATTTCCAAATCGTGGTTGATCTTTGAAAGGACCATAGCCAACAAAAACATTGTTTGTTGTTGCTCCAACTGAAATTCCAAATGGGGATGCATTTGGCAATCCAATAGTCCCATAACCATGACCGGAGTTTCCTGCACTTGAAATTATTGTAACACCTGGATAATTATCATCCAATGAAGAAGGGGTTGTCAAGGCACTCAAAATTAATGATAGAATATCCATTCCAGGTGAGGCTTTAAACGAAGGGAAATTTGATACGCCCCAGCTGTTAGAAATTATATCAACTCTGGGTTTTCCTAAAAATTTCCAACTGTGATCTTTGTTTTCGAATCCTGCTGACCATAACCAAGCATATACGGTATCACCAAACCATAATGCCTTTACAGGCACAATTTTTGCATCAGGAGCTACACCAGTTATAGAATATTTTTTAGAGTTATTGTAAATATCATAAGTTTCTTGGCCTCGCGATGTGATAGATGCAGCACTTGAAGTTCCATGCCCCATAAAATCAGTCATGATACCAAAAAAATTACCGTTTGAATCTAAAGAGGGCAAGAGAGTACCATTAATTGCTTTAAGAGCATCATCAACATCAGCAGAATTTTCTTCAATTACACCATAAACATCAAGAACTTGTGCACCAAAGGTTCCAGCGCTGTAATCATTTTTTCCATCACCATTTGAGTCATATACCAAAAATTCTTTTCCACTTCCTAGTACAATTGGTTTTTCATCAGTAAAATCAAAATCATAATCTGCTTTTTTTCCAGATTCCAAATCAAATCGCGTGTAATCTTCCCAAGAAGTACTTAGATCAGGAATAATTGTATCATATACGCCAGCAGTAAAAGAATCAACTACCAATACAGGTACAACTTGGATTCGCGCTAATGGACCACTTAATCCTCCCTGATAAATTATACCAAGATGGTAAACTCCACTTTTTGATTTTATATAATTTCGATTATCATCACCAATTTTCATATCATCAGTAAGAGTTCCATTAAAAATAATCGAGTTTCCTATCTGTGGAAAAAATGAATTATAAATTGGAATATCAGTGCCCTTACCACCTTGAGATAAATCAAGGAATACCCCATCGCGTGTCACATATGCTGAAGAGGTCATGTTTGAAGGAATTGGCTTGCTATAATTTCGAATAATTTCATTTTTGTCAATGTATGCAAAAAAAGTTGCATTTGTCAGTACGATTCCTTGCCCATCAGGGTCAAGCATTATTGGATGATTTATCTCATCTCTTGCAAGAGAATGTTGGATGTCAGGATTTGAAAAATCTACTCCAGTATCTACAATGGCAATTACAGTTCCATTTCCAGAGGAATCATATTTTGTTTTGGCTTGATTTGAACCGGTGATATCGCCGATTCTAGAAATGTCTTGAATTTGATCATTTGCAGAATGGAAATCTAATTTGAAATCTTCAACAACATAGTAACCTTGTGAGATCAGATGGGATGCAGAAGTTTCAGAGAGAAGAGATACAGAGAAAAATCCACTATCAGATTGAATTCCATAAATTGAATTGGATTTTAAAATATCATTTTTTTCCAAATCATTTCCAAAAATTAAATATCTTTTGAAATTATTTTCAACAAAAAAATTTGGGTCTATTTGAACAATTTCAGAATCAAAGAGCAACATATTTTCAGAATCATTAATGTTTAGATCAGCAGGAAGGAATGCATATGAATTTGTAATTATTGGAGAGAAAAGCAATATCAAAAAGAACATAGCCACCTTGGGCATCAATAAATTTTCCATTCTTATGTTATTATAACTATCTTCTTCTAGAAAGGATTGCAACTTGTAGCGCAACGATTAATCCAACTGATGCAATAATGGGTAGTAATAATGCATTGAGTTGTGCAGAAGACTCACTGATGGATTTTGCAGAAAGTGCAAAAGTGCTTATATTTTCATCAATTTGGCTACTTGCATATTTCAAAGTCGTATCAAATCCTTCAATTTCAGATTTTAAGACATCTAGCTCACTTGATGTTTCATCTAGAATTGAATTTAGTTTAACTATTTGATTTGAGATTCCTCCAAGATCTTGACTTAGAACATTTGTTGCTGCTGATCCATGTGATGTAGTGCCTTGGCTAAATGCTACCACATGAAACACATGTGTTCCTTCCTCTATTGGAGTATAATCTACATAGTATAATCCCTGATGTAGTGTTTTGAATGAATTAGTTAATGTCACAGATATTCCAGATGGAAGATGAACATGTGTTGTACCTAACAATTCTGCAGGTTCGTTTCCAATCAAAAGACCATCACTAGTGGTTTGGACAAACACTCTGATTGGTTGATTTATTGCTGCAGTTTCTGGGGCAAACACCAAAGTACTAACGTGCCTTTCCACGGGCACATCAAGTAATTCCGTAGTAGATGAAAACTTTACATCAATTTTTTGAGATATGCCATTTTGTTCTGTACTGATTACCTCAACAGCATATGTTCCATATGGGAAATTAGTTGAGGGTTGAGGCCACCTAAGTAATTCATAATTAAATGAGCCATCCGGGTCAGTGGTTAACTGATCAAACTTTGCTATCGATTCATCTGGAGCAAAAATTCGGATTATCAGATTTTCACCGGGTAATCCTTTTCCATAAACTTGCAAAGTATGTTCCGGAGAATAGACTTTACTGTTTGTAGATAGTTCAAGTTCTGAAAATGAATTTGGAATATTCATAAACAATATTACAAAGAATACAGAAAAAAAAATTTGAATTTTCAATTTAATTTATTGCCATAGTTCTCCTAGATATTACTTGTGAAAAAATTGTGCATAACTTTCGTTAAGAGGTATTCAAAAAAAGAAAAAAAGGAAAATTAGAACTAGTTATCTTACTTATTGTACAGTTATTGTTGTACTGACTGGTGGTGATAATGCCGTTGGATTATCTACTGATTCCCATACAAATGCAGTTGCTGTGTAAGTTCCTGCTTGTGTTGGAATCCATGATAATGCCGGGCTGAATGATTGACCAGCAGATAGTGAACCTGTAATCCATGCTAGTGAGACTGTAACACCGTTACCATCTTGGATCTGTACCAAGTATGCGAATGATTGCTCTCTATCCTGACCATTTGCTAAGTCAGCGCTGATTTGTACCTGTTGGTCAACGGAGACAGTATCTAAACTGTTACCGAATGCATCAACGGTTCTCAAGTTAGCAGCTGGTGCTCTCTCAAGAGGTGGTACTACAGTGCCAATTAGTGAAGTGGCAGTAATATCAAGTTCATCTGCAGTTGTGTACGGATCTGGTAATGTATTGTCCTCATATTCTGCGGTGACAGTGTCACCTTCTGCGACTCTGAGTCTGTGACCAGAAGATTCGTCAGAAACTGTAAAGAATACAGTACCTTCGTAAATTCCGGTTGCCTCATTAGTCTCAGTTACAGTAAGGTCAATACCTCCGGCATCGGAGTCAGACCACACGTCGACATCGAAGTTGTCGACTGCTTCTGGATCTAAGTTCATGTCTGGATCAATTACTCTTACAACACCTGTTCCGCTTGCTGGATAGCTTGCTTCAAGCCACTGAACTTCACCAATATTCCATCTGATAAGAGATGAACCTACTACAGTTTCATCCTCTGAGAATTCAAAGGAGACAGTAAGTCCGTCATCATCATCAGCTGGCAACAATCCATCAGTTGGACCACTGCCGGAAGCTGAGGTAGATACAAGATCATTACCGTCGGTACCAGTTGTACTGTCACCATCAGCATCGTGTGTAAATCCAGTAAGGATAACCTCACCAGTGAAGATGCCTGTGTCAGTACCAGTTTCGACTAGTTTGTAGTTGTCAATATCAGCTCCTCTGGTTGAGACCTTTAGTGGGTCCAAGTCAGTGTTACCGATTTCATCAACTAAGTCACCATCGAAATTGTGATCTGGTGCTACTACAGTAATGTATACTTTATCAGTCCAAGTGTAAACTTTTTGGTCAAGCTCTACAGTTGCGCCGAAGTTAGAAGTGAATATTGTCAAGTTGACATCTTCATCTTCATCTCCTACGTAGTCAGATCCGGATGGACCCCAATCTGTATACTCGAGGATAATTTCTTCTCCTCTTTCTAAGTTATCACCATCCAATTCTTGAGGAATTTCGACAACTATCTGGAAGATACCAGTAGAGTCACCTGTTTCTCTAAAGTTGAGTGGTTCTGGGTCAAATGATCCTGCTGAACCGCCAGCATCACCCATGGTGATGGTTGCAGCGTCAGAGTCCCATTCAATTAAGTCCAAGTCATATGTCTCAGCCTGGTCATTGTCCAAATCAAGGTCTGGTTCAATGAGGGTCAAGATCATGTCGGATCCGATAATATACACAGATTTGTCAGATTGTAATACACCGTTTCTTAGGTCAAATGTTGCAGAGTCAGTAACAGTATTGACATCACCTGATGCATCGGCTGGATCAGTGTATTCTACTTGGAGAATATCTCCTTGTAAGATACAATAATTACCAGAATCATCATTTGAGTCAAACCTGTTGTCTTCTGCATCACCACTAGAGCCATCTAATGCCTCAAATACATCAGTATCTGGGCATGTAGTGGATCTTGGACCATCAGTGTAACGGATAATGACATCAGCCTCGAAAATTCCTGCATCTGGTGCAATTTCGTCCATTGGACCAAATTGTCTCGCGTCAGCTAGATCAGAATCATCATTAGTGATTACTCCTGGTTCAGCTTCATCACCACCTGCATAACCTAAGATTACTGATGAAGAGCCTCTGATTACAGAGATCTTTACAGGTCCTACGCCATCGGCAGTGTTTTGAGCGATTTCATCTTCACCACTTGCGGAAACATCGAAGTCGGCATCATTAACTCTAACGTGGATAGTAAGATCACCTTGACCTAAGAATTCACCAGTTTGGAGACCAGTAGCGGAACGAGGAGTTCCTGCTTGATCCATACCAGATTGGTGTATTGGGAATAGTGAACGTTCAGTAGTACCAGATGTTGGTGATGTTTCTGCATTTGCAGTGAAATCACCTTCTACACCGAATGGTACTGGGTAAACAGTTCTATCAAGGCTTACTGAACCCGTGTTTGCACGGACTCCTGCTGAGTCTCCTACTTCGATGACCTCACCAGATGCGTCTCTAAAGTCAACATAGTTAACTTCAATATCAAGACCGGTTGCAGATTCAGGTGCTGTTGCATCTTCTCTACACCACTGGCTTGGAATTTGGAAGTCACCAACGAATTTACCAGATTCTGGATTAGTTTCAATCAGAGTGAATCCGGTATCTGCTAATCCAGCATCAATACCATCAGCAACTAGTGCTGCGGTACATGTGGCATCATTGGTTTCTGTCCAAAGTTGATCATCAAATGTGACATCTAATACTCTGCCCAAGTTTTCGTCGTTGGTAAATACGAAATTAAATTCGTTGGAGCCAACTACGTCTTCAAGGGAAGATACAGTATCATCATCTACTGTTGTGTAGATATCAATGAGATCAGAGTCTACGTTAAGGTCTAAGTCTTCTAGTGTAATTCTTACAGTGTCAGCAGTTTTGTAGGTATCTAAATCAAATGACACAATACCAGAGTGAGCTGGGGCTTCTTCTTGATCAGATACTTGTGTACTAACACCATCTGCACCTAGGTCAAGATAATTGACTCTTGGTGATTCCTCATCATCTAAGTCTTCAATTACGATGAAGGTTGCTTCATCGGAAACTGTAGATAGATCTGAGTAAGTGGATGGATCAAGTATGTTTAGCTGATTGATCATGGTGTACTCCAAGCTACCTTCAAAGGTGCTTGTGTTGTCACCACTCTCTTCTAGCTCTATTCTGATGAGTTGGTTTGCGATTCTTTCATCGTTCTCCAATCCATCATTTAAGAAACCAAATGAGAAGAAGTCTGCAACGATTCTGGCATCAAGAGGTGCTGCTTGTGCAGTACCGCCGGATGTGATTGCAAGACCGACTTGTGCGTCTGCATCAAGGGTCTGAATGTAATCAGATACAGTATCGTTTAATACAGTTAAGGATTGTTCGTCAACATCATTTGCAATTAAGAATGCATATGATGATGGGTTCAATGTGCCATTAGTACCAAATACACTGACGCTACCTGTGTTGTTTAACAAGTAGACATCAAGGTCTCCAGTAAAGTTAAGGGCTCTTACATCTAAGTTAAAGAGGTTAAATCCTCTTAATTCTGATGCACCAAAGACTGTATCTTTCAAATCTTTTCCGTTAGTATTGATGTCAAATGCGATTGAGTTTACAGCTGTTGTGTTGGCGGTTGTGATAATAGCTCTTTGACTGAATTTCTGTACAGATGCTGTTGCATTTGCAATAGTACCTAGATCTCCAACAGCAGTTCCGTTTGTAACGGTTGCTGTTGCATCGTCAAAGTAGACAACATCAAGATCAGATGAGCTTTCTACTCCTGCTTCACCAAGTGAGAATGGATCACCAGTAAGTAATGCTGGGATCAATGCTACATCTGATGAATCAAGATCAAGATCTTCATCTGCTCTGCTGTTTCTGTTTGCATCACCATCCATGAGTTCGACTGGAATCTCTTCACCAGAGTTCCATTCGTCATCTGTTAGGTTAATATCAATTTCACCAAAGCTGTGTCCTACAAGGATTGTGTAAGAGTCTTCATTGTATGTGATAGATGCTGAGGTTCCCCTTGCAGCATCATCAGTGATTACAATGTTGGAATCATCTGATTCATCATATGAACCAAATACTCCACTGTTTGGACCCTGTTCTGTGATTGTAATTGGTACTTGAGTATCAAGTCCACCGATTGTTGCAGTAGACCAATTTGTTGGGTCTTGAACTGCTACATCATCATCCACGATTGCAGAATCGCCGTTGTCTTGAAGATCAACAACGAATCCTTTACCTTGGACATCTGGATTTAATTCTAGTACACAATTGTCTTCACACATTAAGCTGTCAAGTGTATCAGTCAAGGAACCTGCAGCAACACTAAGGTTTTCTGCATTATTTCCTGCTTCTTCACCATTCTCATCGAATACTTGGTAGTGAGTAGATGTTCCGTTTCCGTTAGTATCTACTGCACCAAATGTCCAAGAATCTTCATCAGTTGGGTCAATGTTCAACCATGAATCAGTGATTGTGGCATGAACTTGAGCACCTTGAGGATAGACGGCTCTATCTAAGCTTGCATTGGCAAATTCATCGACAGTATCAAATGTGAGTGTTACTGATTGAGCACCACCACCTTTGTTGTACTGTACGACAACGTTACCAGTTGGGTTTAGAGGATAGAGTTGTACAAAAGGCCATAGATCATCAGTGCCAGGGCCCAGGATTTGACCTATTGGGTCACCACCTAAGCCATTGGATGGTTCTTTTGCTTCTCTTACAACATTGTTTAATGCTGGGTCAAGGGTAGCATCATTAAGATATACACCATTTGTATCACCAAAGTCTGCACCTAAGGCTGTCTCAGCATCGGCTGCGGTATTTTTTGTACCGAAGTCTAATCCAACACCTGGTTCACCAGTTGTTGCATCTGCTGTGTCTGCCATGGTCTCGTCTGCAAAGTAACCATACCAGTTACCGTCTACGNNTCAATCACAACGACCTCAATTACTTGAGGTCCTGACATGTAGTTATCAAACTGTGAGTTTTCTGCGGAAACAAATAGGTTAGCGTTGGCAGCAAATGCTGCTGGCATTACACCAGGTGCAGCAATTGTCATTCCACCTGCTAACATAATTGTCATTAATGTAAGACTAGTTATTTTACGTCCTATTTCGTTATTCATGTTATTGGTATTTTTCTTAAAAATTAGTATAAAAGACTAATGGACGAATTGTCCACAATTATGTCATTTTTTGTAATTATTTTATCAATTTCTAAAATTTGATATAATTTCTTACTTATTTGATTATAATAATTATATTTTAATCGATAATGAAACAAATGATCGTCAGATTTTATAATTTTTTACTAAGATTTATGAAATTTTTATTGGATATTTTATGCTTTGATCTCTTTGCTTAAGAGACTTTTGTATAATGATATGGCATCAGACTCGTCTTTTGGCCCCACCACAACTGCTGAACCTTTCTTCATAAAACTGACAGACAGTTCGTTTGTTCTCAAAGATAATCCCAAGTCTCCCTGATTATCAATTGTAAATCCCTTCTGTTTTCCAATTGCAGTCACACCATTTACATCAAGATCAAATGTTTGGGTTGGAGTAATAGAGTATGTTCTCTTTCCTCTGTTTCTACCGCAGAGTTCTTCTAAGATCAGTTCTTCTTTTTGTACAACATCAAGTTTGCCTGTTCCGCATATTGGACATTCTTCAGCTCTGAATGTTCTGGTGAAATTAAAATCAAGATTTTCTAAATCAATATGTAAAATTCTTTGAGAGAGGTTCGGAGTTTTTCCAAGAATTACTTTAACAGATTCTGCAACTTCAATTGAACCAACTATAGAAAGTATCGGGGGGTGAACACCTTCAATGCTGCATGTTGGCATTGTGTCCTCATCAAGTTCAGGGAACATGCAAAAGTAACACGCACTTTGTTTTGGTAA
>JBOEHF010000072.1:4482-4682 GCA_050633805.1 Candidatus Nitrosopumilus sp. | reverse complement strand
GAATTTCTATCACGTCCTGAATCTTCTGGTTTGTTATCTCTGAAACAATCACTACAGTAAACAGGTTTGTTGGTTCTTGGAACAAATGGAACTGTACATTCATCTCCGCAATCAGCACAAGTTACAGTTGTAGATTCATCTTTACGGTCATTTCTTGAACCTCGGTTATCTCGGGAATATCTCGAACCTCTATCATCTCG
>JBOEHF010000072.1:0-4452 GCA_050633805.1 Candidatus Nitrosopumilus sp. | reverse complement strand
GAATTTCTAAAAGAACGATATGACTTATTCTCTCGTCTTGCATTTCGTCCATCTGTTTTCCCATCAGAATATTTTGATTTGTATAGTTCCATTAATAGAGAATTATAGATCAATTGGTTATAGATACTTAGAGCTTTAATTTGTGCCTAGAACAAAAATATCAGATTAAACTAAAGATTTGTCCATTTCAGTAGACATTATTTCTTGAACCTTAAGAAAATAGAGTTTTGTTGAATATGGCATATCATCTAAATTGTTGTCAACTACAATCATAAAATATCTAACAGCACGTTTTGAAATATCTAAATTAAATTTCATAGGTAAAACAGGATCTTGATGGACTTTGATTTTATCCTGAAGCCATGGAGGAGCCATTTCAATTGTTTCCTTGATAATTTTATCATACCAATATGAAAGATTTTGAGGATGCAAACCTTGTTTGAGATTAGATACATCAGTATCAATTTTTTTCATCATGTGGTTAATGATTGCCATGAGGCTCAATCTGGAAATTTTGTTTTATTCCAATTACTCAAAGATCGATAAGTTATTTGTCAATTGATAACAAGTTGCCATCAGCATCGATTTCTGAATTCTTGATTCTTGTAGTAGATATTCGGGTACCATCTTTTGCCAAAAACATAGGAACTGTGATAACTTTGACAGGAGGAAGATTTCGTTCTTCTCTTAGTTTGTTGAGAACATTTCCTTGGTTGCTTGTTTCATCGCTAACAACTAAGGCCTCAACTTCTTTTTCTAAAACTGCAGGTCCAAAATCATTATCCAGTTTACTGATTTGAAATGAAGAATTTGGAAATTCTTTTGAAATGATTTTAGTTAGATTTTCCAGTCTTTTTTCATATTTGTTGATTAGAGTTTTTCCTTTTTTTGCAGCGAATTCATCACTGGTCAAACCAATGATTACTTTATCAGAAATTTCAAATGCATTTGAAAGTAATGTCAAATGTCCCTTGTGAATAATATCAAATGTACCGCCCATAGCAATCAAAGAAAATTCAGACATGCAAATCTATGAATTTCTTTGAAAATAAATCTACTTTTTCTATTCGTAATAATGCAGATTCTAGTTTACTATAATTAGAATAAATGGACCTCTTTCACCAAGTGGAACATTGTTTCTATCCCAGACAAAAGTTTCAATAAAGTACAATCCAGTTTTTTCAGGTATCCAATCTATGGTCTGAGTTTCGATTCCACTTCCAATAAATCGCCCATCAAATTTTCCAATATATTCAACATAAGGCATTTTTCCAGATTCTTTTACCTGAACATAGTAAGTGTATGCTGTTTCTGCTGACTCTTCAGATGCAAATTGAATCAAAGTTTTACTCTTGATATGAACAGGTGAACCAACAGTAAGTTCAGATAATTTGTTTCCATTAGAATCCTCAACAGATACATCTGAAATAGTAATCAATTTATCAACAATTTGAGGTGGAGGGATTTTGATATCAACAAAATCTGAAATGAAAATATTTGATTCTGCAAATAGGAAAAAGCCCACAGATTGTGAATCAATTTCTTCATCCAATTCAAATGAAACCTCAGTGTTTGGGTCTACTTTTCCAAGTTCTATTGCAGACACGCTAAGGATTCTTGGAGGCTCAAATCCATCATAAAATGCAAGGTAGACATTGGTATCATTATTAGGAGCACCGCTATTTTGTAAAACTCCTGAAAATCTTAACGAATCATCTAGAAATACATCAGTAGAGTATACGGTCAATCCAAAATTTTTCATATTTGCTGGGACAGGTGAATCAGCAAGAGAAACTGATGCTTTAGTAATTTGGGGGTTTGGAGTTTCTGAACGAATAGAAAATGGGGATTTGCCATTAGATGGAATTACTTCAAGAGTAGTATTTCCTGTAACTACCTCTAATGGAGCAGGGTCTAGTTCATCATAGAAATTTACTTGTATTTTGACATTTGTCACAGGAGTTAGAGAATTATTATTTTGAACCATTCCAACTACTACAGTATGTCCATCTGTATCTTGATAGACATGAATATTGTCTTCATTAAGAGATAGAGTCAATGTCGAAGGAGTATCAGTGACTTGAGAAAATCCTTCTGAAAAGGGTACCAAAAGTAGAATCAAAAATGCGCATAAAACTACTTTGAACATAATTTTTCTTTGAATTGGGGATTAATTTTGTGTAACATAACAAATAGTGAACAAAAAAGGTAAGAACGTTAAACCCAGTTTACACTAGAAAAATAAAAAATAAATTAAAAAGTGGTTGTAAATTTTAGCTTCTCTTTGCGGTAATTGCTAACCAGTAAATCAATCCTGGTACTAAACCAACAATGAGTGGAATAAACACGGGCCATCCGTCTACTGCACTTGCCATAAAATAAATCGAAAACTTATCCTATTTAAATCCATCCAGCAGTCTGAATTCCATCATAGATCGGAGGAGTTGAAAAGTGGACCGGACGGAATTTGAATCCGTGACCCCCCGCGTGCAAGGCGGGTATACTACCAGGCTATACTACCGGCCCACGTGAAGAATGGATAAAGTGTGGATTTTAATTGTTGTCTTCTTGGCAAGGATTTTATTTGAAAAGAAGATCGATTAACCATGGTACTTTTAGAATCACAAATTAAACTAAAAACTGGAGATATTGCACCAGATTTTGAATTAGTGGGAATTGATGATAAAAAACACTCATTGAATGATTATACCAATTACAAAGGAATTTTGATAATTTTCATGTGTAATCATTGTCCATATGTTAAAGCAAAAGTAGATGCATTAAATGAACTATATGAAAAATGTGGCAATGACATAGCAATTATTGGAATTAACAGCAATGATTCTACGGATTATCCTGAAGATAGTTTTGATGCAATGAAAGAAACAGCAAAAGAGAAAGAATTTGGATTTGATTATTTGGTAGATGAGACACAAGAGATTGCAAAGAAATATGGAGCAATGTGTACTCCTGATCCATTCTTGTTTAACGCACAAAAAGAATTAGTTTTTCACGGAAGAATAGACAATGCCATGAAACCAGATGATGAGGTAACTGAAAAAACAATGATCATCAACATGGAGAAATTAATTGCTGGAGAAAAAATTGAAAAAGATTTTGATCCTTCAATTGGCTGCTCAATCAAGTGGAAAGAAAATTAGACTTAAATGACTCTAGCCTAGAGATTTGTTCGTGGGCTCGTAGCTCAGCTTGGCTGGAGCGTTCGACTGATAATCGAAAGGTCATGAGTTCGAATCTCATCGGGCCCATTTTTCATTATTTGAGATTTTGAGATACCGTTTGAGACCATTGTAAAATGTCATCAATTTTTTCAGATGTCAAATCAGATTGAATTTTGGATTTTTTGGATACTTTTCCACATAATGCCAATTTCATCTTTTTCCCAGATTTTTCAATTATTGTGTTTATAGAATCTGCAAAAAAGTTTAGGCCTTCATCAGTTTTGGAAAATACAACTATAACTAAAATACCAGTTTTTTGTTTCCATATTTTTCCTATTAATTTTTGAAAATCAAGATCAAACAAGACATTGATGGATGAAGACATATCCCCCAAATGAAATACATTCCAATCATCAGAGTGATAAACTGCTGAAGCTGCCTCAGAATCTAATCTACTTTGACCGTCTGATGCTATGACAATTATGTTCTTTTTTGGATTTGGTACTACCTGAATCTGATTAAAAATTTGAAGCGATTTTGAGATTGTGTTCATCAAGAGATTTTGTTCTGCAGTTCCAATTTTTCCATCATCATACAATTTTTTCACATGTTCAATCGATGGAAAAATTACTTCTAGTACCAAACGATTTACTTTTCCTCCAGAATGCAGGCAATTTCGAATTAGAGAATAAACTTGATCTTCAGTTCCTTTTACCAAATATTCAATATATTGCGGAGCTACTTTGAAATAATCATCAGGGAAATTGAAGGATTCTTGTCCTGGCTCCAAAAACCACAAAGTTACATTTCCAATATTTTTCTGCCTGAGCAATCCTTCTGCGGCAAAAACTTTGAGATATTTTGACATGGTAATTCTGTTGATACCAATTTTTTCAGAGATTTCAATTCCAGACATTCCAGAAACATCATCAGCTAAAATGGAAATTAGTTTTTGTCTTATCTCTTCAGTGGAGTAACCTTTTCCCATAACGGTCTTTGGCCATAGTATTCTATAAAGACTAATTTTCAATTAGAATCATGAGGCACAGCACCATTAGAATAAAACATTATATACTTGGGTACTGTATAGTACGGTAAGGAAAAGTAAATTGCCAAAAGCCGGATTCAAATCAATCACTGTTTCAGAAACTGTTTATGATAAATTCCATGAAGTTTATCAAAAGAGTAAAGACGACCTAACGATGAAAGGGGTCAACAGTTTTTCAGGCTATGTAACTTACATGTTAGAGGAGATGATGCAAAAGGACAA
>JBOEHF010000071.1:0-7306 GCA_050633805.1 Candidatus Nitrosopumilus sp. | reverse complement strand
AATGTCATGTTAGTATCAACAAATGGAAGTTGTGGTGAAATTTTACTTCCAGCATTAATTGTCATATGAGAAATGCTTGCAGACTCTAATGCAGTTTTTGTTAGTAGTCCAGGGGTTGGCTTTCCGTCAGGAGTCATTGGAATTTTATCAATGGTTTTACAATATCCATAATGAAGATATTCCGCATCTGCAGGAGGAGTAAACTGAATTGAATCTTGATCAGCGCCTGCAAAAGTAATTCCTGGAATTTCACAAGTTTCAGTATATGAAATTACAAATGAAAAAAGAAATCTCCCAGTCTCTATTGATTCGATGAAATTTTTCCCTTGTTCTTCATTTCCAAACAGTTCAAAATTTTCCATTAAAATCCCTAACCCATCATATCAAGAAACTGTTGTTCGGTTCGTTTTTGCATTACATGATTAGTGATTTTTTCTTGCCCCAAAGTTGAAGTCTCAGATCCACCATAATTATGACCAGGATACATGACTAGATTTTCATCTAAATTATGTAAAACATCAAAAAGACTATGATAGAGATCTTTTGCAGAACCTCCAGGCAAGTCAATTCTACCACAATTTCCAACAAATAAAGTATCACCTGAAAAGATTTTTCCATCACCAACAAGACATATGCTATCTTGAGAATGACCCGGAGTATGAAGTACCTTTAGTTTTGAATTTCCAAATTCAATCAAATCTCCATCCTTTACTGTAATGTCATGCTTTAATTCTGAATTTTCGTGTTGGATGATGGGAGCTTTTGTTGATTCGACCATTGCTTCATTACCTAATGTATGATCAAAGTGATGATGAGTGTTTACAATGTATTTAATTTTTAAATTATTTTCTTTGATTATCATTTCCAATTCAATCAAATCCCAAGAAGGATCAATAATAATAGATTGATGAGTGTCTTCATCCTCTACAATATATGAGAAATTTTGCATATTGCCTACTTGAATTTGGTGAACTTTCATAGAATACCCTCTTCAGCTTCTGGAGGAATTCCAATTTTCTCAGCAAACAATTCACCTGTCAAATCTTTTCTTTTAGGAATTCCTTGTTTCATTTTATGAAATGTTACGGTCATGTCACATTTTGTGTAAATATTTGCTGTTTCTCCAGTTTGAGGATCTAATCCTGATGGAACATCAACTGCAAATTTGTAACAATCTGCATCATTGATGTAATTGATTGCAGATGCATATGGTTCTCTTATCTCTCCAGTAATCCCTGTTCCCAAAATTCCATCAACTATTACATCAGGTTTAAAATCAAAGTCCATTGAATCTCCATACATTAGTTTCACTGAAGGCATTTTTTGTAAAATAGACCAATTCCAATTACTTTCTTCAGTTTTGATTTTTTCAGGAGTTCCAAGTAGCATTACTGTCACTTTAGCACCATATCCAGCAAGATGTCTAGCCATAACCAAGCCATCACCGCCATTATTTCCCAGTCCAACAAAAATTAGAATATTTTTTGATTCCACATTATCAATTTTTTCAAGTAATCTTCTAACGGCTGCAGCTCCTGCATTTTCCATCATGAATTTTTTTAAAAATCCCATATCATGACCTTTGTTTTCAATATTGTACATTTGATCAACAGTAATCTCCATATCATTCATGGAATTATATCCAAAATAAGAGCTTTGAAAGTACGAGATATGGCTAAAATAGACTAAATTCTTCTAATTCCAATGACTGCAACTATTGGAATACCAACATACATTGCCAAATTCAACACTATTAAAGAAATGCCATATCCTAAAACTTCTGCTTCAGAATCCATATCAACATGATTTAGAATTGATAATGAACTAATCATCGGAGTAATTGCTACTTTGACCATCTCTTTGAAAGTAGGGTTCTCTCTTTCATAGTCTGAAATTACTGGTGAAAATGAATAGTATACACCATTGAAAGTATCCATGAAATGGATTCCTGATTCTGTTTTGAGTAATTGGTTATCTCTAAGTTCTCGTAATTGTTGTACTTGTGGGGCTAGTTCTGAACCATAGGTTGCAGTTGCAATTAGACAACCACCGCCATTATCTGAAACTTTAGAATTTGTAATTGCTTGAGCAGGAAGTATCCTATAGATGACTCCTTCACTCAAAGATACCACATATAGAAAACCATCAGGACCTCTTTCAATATCAGTCACACATCCAAATCCAGCGTCAACAATAATTTCATCCAATGACTCATCTTTGTTTACAACATTGTCTTGAAGAAATGAATTGGTAAATTCAAAACCATCACGATTTTTATTTAATTCAAATTTATAGAGATTTCCAGTATTGCAATCACCTACAAAAAGAGAATTATCATAATTATCAGTTTCTTGAAATTTTGCAAAATCTAATCCAGTAGGTGCAACAGATTGTTCCCAAGAGAATTTTGGATCATCATAAACATAATCTGCATATCCTGGAAGACTAGCAAGTTCAGATTCAGTTGCAGGGCCCATAATGACTATCCAACCACTGTTGAATTTCTCTGGAATCAAATTAATTTCATCAAAATCATCATCTCCATTTTCAGTAGCCCACAGATTTCCGGTAACAGGATCTATTGCCAAACCAAAACTATTTCGAATACCCATAGCAAAATAGGGGTTTTCTCCCTCTAATTTCAAAATCACACCATTATCTTTTAGTTCAAGATCATCACCTTCTAACCATTCTAGAGGTTTGTTTTGAAGAAGGCCATATCCCAAGGTATCACCAATTACTGCATAGACTTGATCATCTAATCCTACAACCATTGCACCACCATTATGAGAAATGTTTGATGGTAATTCTTTTAGCAATTCTGGATTTTTCAAGGAGTCTCCAGTCCATTCATACTTGTAAATTCTGTTTCCTAAAGCTTCTCCACCATCTTCATTTGCTTCTGTATAATAGAGATACACGGTTGACCCAATGCTGGTTATTCCCAACATTCCTTTCTCTCCAGATGAATCAACATTTACATCAAGTACAGGTTTTTCTTGTAAAATTCCATCTTGAATTAAACGTACTACTCCATCACTTTTTTGTAAAATCAGAATATCGTCGTCAACAAAGGTCATCGTAGTAATCATACAACATAGATCTGAAACGTATTTTTCAACAACTAAATCTTCCACGTTAAGTGACGGTTCTGCAAATGTTTCACCAAGTGTAACCGTACCAAAAAACACCGACGCCATAAGGAAAAAAGCAAACTTCATAGATACTAAAAATTGGAATGCCTAATTAAAGAATCATTAATTTTAAGGCTAAAAGGCTTCTTTTGGCAATACATTTTATGACATTTCTAAGAGTTTAGCAAACGGCTTTATCCTAGTTTTAGAACATGTGTTAACATGACGTTAAAAAATGTAAAATCATCATTAGATAAAATTGCAAAAGATTTGGGAAACACACAAGACTCTAGAGAATTTTTATTAAAAAATACAAGAGAAATTATTATTCTGTGTAGTAAATCAATAATTGCAGTTCACAAAGGAGATTTGAAAACTGGAAAAAATAATCTAAAACAAGCAGAAACATTGCTAAAAAAATACAAGAAAAAAGCAACAGGTGGACTAAGAAGATATCTCATTACTCCTGAGCAAGAATTTGTAGAAGCCGCATGTTTAATTGCAATCGTCGAACAAAAAGAAATTCCATCAGATAAAAAATTGTCAGTGATGCCAGAATCATATGTTTTAGGATTGCTCGACTGTGTCGGAGAGTTGAAAAGGCAAGTATTTGATAAAATTAGAATGGATAAGATTGATGAGGCAACAAGAATGTTTGAAGTAATGGAAAATCTGTATCTTCAATTATACACATTCTCAATGTACGATAAAGTAGTAAAAGAAGCTAGAAGAAAAATTGATGTTAATAGAATTCTAGTAGATGATGTTAGATCGGTAATTACTGAGGAAAAACGAAGAACGGAATTAATCAAAATAATAGAGAAACTAGAGAAATAAACTAAAAGCCTGGTGCGGACGATGGGATTTGAACCCACGAACTCCTGAGAGACTAGCCCCTCAAGCTAGCGCCTTTGGCCAGGCTGGGCGACGTCCGCAACGAAATTTTCTTGCATGGTTTTTATAATCCTTGGTTACTTTTTCGTTCGTGTTAATTCCTGTTAGATGTTTAACTTGTGGAAAATTAATTGCTGATAAATTTGACGATTATCAAACTAAAATTAAAGCAGGAGAAGATCCTACGAAAACTCTTGATTCTTTAGGTCTAGAGAGATACTGCTGTAGGAGAATGCTTTTGACTACTGTAGAAACAATTCAGCAGGTAATTCCATTCTACGAAGCAATTCAAAGAAGAAAACAAGAAGTTCAATCTGAGTTAGAATAACTTGGCCAAAATTTCCTCTATTCAAGGGCGAATTCTATACAACAGCAGAGGCAGTAAAACAGTTGAAGTGGATGTACTTTCAGATAATCAATTTTTAGGAAGAGTATGTGCACCGTCTGGTGCAAGTGTAG
Organism: Candidatus Nitrosopumilus sp.; assembly: GCA_050633805.1. GTDB lineage: Archaea > Thermoproteota > Nitrososphaeria > Nitrososphaerales > Nitrosopumilaceae > Nitrosopumilus. The sequence continues at coordinate 2,819 of JBOEHF010000071.1, read as the reverse complement.
GAAAATACGAAGCAGTTAGTTTTCCAGACGGAAAACCCGAAGAAAGTCTCAGAATTTTAAAAGCAAACTCTCAAAAATTTATTGGTTTAGAATCATCAGATCTTAAAGGGATTCACGATGTTCTAAAAAGTTTAGACGGCTCTACAAATTATTCAGTTATTGGCGGAGCATTAGCTTTTGCAGTTACAATCGCTTCAATGGAATCAGCATCTAAAGCATCAGGAGAGCCATTATTCAAAACACTATCAACAGAATCTTCATTCAAATTTCCATTCCCATTAGGAAACATCTTAGGGGGAGGTGCACATGCAGGGCCAGGAACCCCAGACATTCAAGAAATATTGATTTGTGCCACAGGTTCAAAAACTATTGAAGACGCCATTGAAACAAATCTTTCAGTTCATAAAGAACTACGTAAAGTATTGGAAAAAGAAGATCCTAACTTCACAAATGGAAGAGGTGATGAAGGAGGTTGGGCACCAAAATTAGAAAATCAAAAGGCATTAGAAATTTCTGCAAAAGCATGTGAGAATTTAGGGTTTACTTTGGGTAAAGAAGTATCATTGGGAGTAGATTTTGCATCATCTACACAATGGAGTGAAGAAAAAGGAAAATACATCTATGACAGAGCAGGATTTGAAAATTCCACAGGAGAACAAATTGATTTTGCAGCAAACATTATTGAAAATTTCAAACTGATTTATGCTGAAGATGCAGTTCATGAGGAAGCATTTGAGGACATGTCAGAATTAACAAAAAAATTCCCAAACACATTAGTGACGGGTGACGATCTAACTGTCACAAACAAGAATATCCTAAAAAAAGCAATTGATGGAAAATCATGCAATGCAGCAATTTTAAAAGTCAATCAAGCCGGCAGTCTTTTTGATGCCTTAGAATTTGCTGATGAAGCAACTCAAAACAATATAAAATTAATCACTTCGCATAGATCTGGAGAGTCTACAGATTCACAAATATCCCATATCGGTCTTGCTACAAAGTCAAAAATGCTCAAAGTAGGCATCGTAGGAGGTGAAAGAGTAGCAAAACTTAATGAATTATTACGACTATCAGAGCATGATTTAATACGCGGTATGGCAGAGATTTAAAATCGTCATGAGTCAACAAACTGAAGCAACTGACATCAAAAAGAAGGTTCTAGCTACCGGAATCAGGGTAGGTACACAAGTAAAGACGAAATTCATGAAACCGTTTATCACCAAAGCAAGTCCTGAAGGACTTTACATGATTGATTTAGATCTCACATTAGAAAAAATTCAAACCGCAGCCAAATTTATCAACAGACTAGGGGCAGAAAATCTAATTGTGTGCTCAGGCAGACAATATGCAGAAACCCCAATTGAGAAATTCTGCGATAGTTTAGGCTCTAAAAAATTACTTGGAAGATTCATGCCAGGAACTTTAACAAATCCATCATTGCCATATTACATTGAACCAAAATTAGTATTAATTTCAGATCCACAAGTAGATGAACAAGCTATCATTGAAGCAACAAATGCAGGTATTCCAATTATCGGAATTTCAAACACTGACAACATTACATCAAATCTAGATGTCATTATTCCAGCAAACAACAGAGGAAGAAAAGCTCTAGCAACTGTTTATTGGCTATTGGTTCGTCAAGTCTTAATTGAAAAAGGAGAATTAAAAGAAGACGATCCTATGAAAGAAGAAATTGATGATTTTGAAACAAAGATCAGTGAAGAAGAAATCGAATAATTTTCAAAATTTTAAAGTACACTATTGAAATCTAAAGCTTCAGCACCAGGCAAAGTTATTCTTTTTGGAGAACATTTTGTAGTGCATGGCGTAAGAGCAATTCTATGTGCAATTGATAAAAGAATTACAGTTACTGCAGAAACAATTGAAGGAAATAAAATTTTTATAGAATCAAACATTGGAAAGTTAGAATTAGAAACTGGCAAAGAAATTTCAGAAGTTAATTCCCCATTAAAACCATTTTATTATTTGGCAAACAAATTGATAAAAAATCAAAATATTGGAATTCAAATTAATGTAAAATCAGATATTCCATTAGGAGTAGGATTAGGTTCATCATCAGCATGTTGTGTTGCAGGAGCTGCTGCAATCTCAAGATTGTTCAAAAGTACATCTAATGAAGAAATTTTAGAACTTGCAATAGAAGCAGAAAAAACAATTTATGAAAATACGTCAGGTGCAGATTGCACTGTTTGCACATATGGAGGAATAATGGAATATGATAAGAAAAACGGATTTAAAAAAATAGAATCTGAGCCTAGTTTTCATTTAGCTATTGCCAATTCAAATATTGAACACTCTACCAAAACGGTGGTAGACAGTGTTAATCAATTCAAGCAAAAAGATGAAAATGCATTTTCCACATTATGTGAAAAAGAATCAAAATTGATCCAAGATGTTTTAGAATTATTAAAAGAAAACAACATCAAAGAATTAGGAAAAAAAGTCTCTGAGAATCAAGAATACCTTGAAACCATAGGGATTTCAAATGATAAATTAAGAGACATGATTTTGGTTGGTAATAAAAAATCATTTGGTTCAAAAATTACTGGTGCTGGAGGAGGCGGATGTATTTTTGCTTTAACTGACGAATCAAATCTAGTAGAAACTACAAACCAATTTAGAAGGAATAACTATGATTGCTTTTCTGTAAAAATTGATCTTAAAGGACTGGATACTTTTTAATTGATCACTGAAATTTGAACAACATGATTCTAATAAAATTAGGAGGTTCAATCATCACAAATAAGGAAAAGCCGTTATCGGTTAGAAGAAAAACAATAGAAAACATTTCAAAA
>JBOEHF010000070.1:0-11009 GCA_050633805.1 Candidatus Nitrosopumilus sp. | reverse complement strand
GTAATAATCCATGAAAATACAATTTGTCTACTAACTTTCCACCTTACTGCACGTTTTCTACGGGCTGCACCTGAGCCCATAATAGTTCCAGTAATCGCGTGTGTTGTACTTGCAGGTATGCCAAGAGTTGCAAATATTGCAAGCATTAAACCGCCAGCAGTTTCAGCACAAAATCCTTGGTAGGGTCTCAGTCTTGCAACCTTAACGCCAAGTGTTTTGATTACTTTGTATCCACCAAAGAAAGTTCCTAATCCCATAGCTGCTGCAGCAGCTAAAATTACCCAAATTGGCATTTCAAATTCATCCATAAATCCTGTTGAGACTAGAATCAAAACAATAATTCCCATAGTCTTTTGTCCATCGTTTGCACCATGAGTCAAAGCAAACCAGCCTGAAGAAATTATTTGCAATTTACCAAAAGTTTTGTTTACAATGGCAGGCCGTCTGCTTGCAAAAACAGTAATTATTAATCCAGTTAGCAGTAAACCAAAAATTATTCCACCTATTGGTGCAATAACAATTCCTGCAAAAACTTTGGTCAGTCCGCCATAAACTAATTTTTCAAAACCTAATCCTGCAATTCCCGCACCCATTATTCCACCTACAAGTGAATGACTGTTAGAAATTGGCAATCCAAAGTAAGTACAAAGAGTACTCCAGGTAATTGCACCTGCAAGCCCTCCAATTATCATATAGATTGTAATATCATCCATGCTGACAATTCCTTTTGCAATAGTAGTTGCTACTGCAACGCCAAAAATGAAAGGTCCAACAAAGTTTGCAACAGCAGATAAAGTAACTGCATGGAGGGGTTTGAGTACACGAGTTCCAATTACAGTTGCAACAGAGTTAGCAGAATCATTGAATCCATTAACGAAATCAAAGATTAATGCTACTATTATGGCACCAATTGCTAACTCTAACATCTCATCACCTAGGTATATTTCAGAACTATATCTTCTACCACATCAGCTACATCAACACATCTGTCGGATGCAGTTTCTATGGATTCATAGATATCTTTGAGTTTGATGATATGAATTGCATCATTGCCTTCAAACAATTCTCTGATTGCATCTCTATACAGGTCATCTACTTTGTGCTCAATATCACTTGTGTTTCTACAGTGATTAATCATATCCTGAGGGTTTTTGATGCGTCTTAGTTGTGAAACCATATAATTAACTTCATTTGTTGCTTTGACCAACTCCTCAATCATAGGTTTAGTGAATGGCGGGGGGGATTCAATTTTGTAACTATACAGTCTAGCGCCAATTCCATCAATAAAGTCAATTACATCATCAATTTTTGATGCAATTCTTTGCATATCCTCCCGATCCAAAGGTGTGATGAATGTCTTGTTTAATTCTGAAAAGATTTGACGTGTTAGTTCATCACCTTCAGATTCTAATCGTTTAACTTTTTCTAATTTTTCTATATTTTTTAGATCATTTAGGTAATCAAGTAATGCGTCAGAGGCTTCAACTGCTTTTGAACCTAGATCATCCAGTATTTTTAGAATTTCATTTTCATTGGATTTTACCCAAGATAGCCATTGTCCCATAAATCATCAAATGTATTTTGCAACATAAGCCTAGTCAACATACAGTCTATTGTTCTATATAGAAACAATGTAATGAAGAGATCTAAAAATGATCGTAGAATCTAATGTAAAATTAAAAAATAAAATAAGAAAAAATAGCGTTTACTCTCGGACTGTGAATCCTTGACCCCATTGATCAGTGTTTCTTAGATCAAAAGTGGTTTCAGTGTCTGCTTTTTCTACTTCAAACATTGCATTATAGACAGGGTTGTTTGGGTGATATCCTACACATTCAAAATCAATGATGTTTGCCAATGCAAAGCCCTTAAAGTAACCATCTTCTTTATCACGGTCTGATTCGACAACATAGTCAGTTGTTCTACAATCAGCATAGTTGAAAGTACGTACATGTTTACCATCTGCAAACAATTCAACATCTACTTGGAATAAATCAGTATTAGCATTTATTCCACCTTGACTTTGAAGTTTTAGATTGCTATCTATTGCAGAATATAGCAAAGGAGTATTATCAACTATTCCTTCCAGTACAAAGGTAGGATTTGATTTTGATAAAACATCGCCTTGATCAAAAAATGGAAAGTCAATTATTTCTTGTCCATTTTGATGTGTAAAGGTTGTTACAGCATGTACATTTCCAGAGGTTGGGAATTCATGTTGTGGAAGTTCGTTAGTAACAAAAGTTTTTTCCCAAACAGGAACGTCATCATATAGCGATTCTAAATTATCATTAACTGGAAAGAGTCCAGAACAATCAAATCCTATTTGGTTTACTATTGCAAACCCACTTTTTCCAGTGAATCCATCTTCCTTATCTGCCAATGTAGTGATTTTTGCATCTTCTACAATACAACTTCTATATTCAAGTGCACGAAGAATTTCACCATCTTTAGTAAATTCAACAAATGCATCAAAATCATTGTTGGATGCAGAAGTGATTCCAGAAACTTGTCTTGATTTATCAATTGCTGAATATAGTAATGGGTAATCAGCAACCACGCTTTCTACCTCAAATTTAGCAGCAACATTGTCTGTATCTTCTTCAAATCCAGAAGTAATTTCAAAGAATGGGAATTCTATTCTCTCAATTCCTTCATCAAATTCAAAGGTAACAAATGTTCGTACATCATTTGCAAATTTGTAGTCAAGTGTACCAAAGTCAGTATAGGTTCTTTCAGTGTCCCAATTAGAAGTTGCAATGTCAGAACCAATTGCGTCTAATCCACCACAGTTGAAATCAATTAAATCAACTACAGCAAAACCAGTCTTAGAAGACATGTAACTTTCTTGATCATCTCTAAGTGTTTTTACTTCATAATCAGTAACATCACAGTTGTAATAATTTAGAGTTTTTATCACTTCACCATGTTTTACAAAATCAACATCAACTTCAAAATAACGGTAGTCGTATTCAAAATTTGAACCGCCTGTAGTTTGTAGTCTGTATTGATATGCTTGATCTAATGCTTCATGCAAATGAGGAGCTTCACTTAACACACCTTCTACTTCAAAGGTGATGCCACTATTGTCAACAAAGTTTTCACCCATTTTGAAAATAGGGAAATTGTGTACTTCAACACCGTCCCTAAAAGTAAATGTTAGAATTGCTTCCACATCATCTGCCATTTTGTATTTTGTGTTTGCTTCTTCAGCAAATGCATTGTTGTATTCAGTAACAGTTCCAAGTGCAAGCAGTCCAACTAAACTAAACATTGTCATCATTATTGCGTTTTTTGTAATCATTGAAAGATAACTTATTTTTAGTATTATAAGCTGTATTCACATTGTATACTGATAGAACATGTCCGTAGATAGTCATCGTAGTACTATATAGAAAATTTATTAGAGAAAAATTAAACGATGTTATCGAAATATAGAATAAGAAATTAGAACATGTTTTGAAAAAATGCACAATCTTTGATTAAAAATATTTTAAAAATAAAAAGTAAAAAAAGTTTAGACTTTGAGAATTCCTTCTTTAATGAGGAATTGTAGTCTGTTGATGTAACCTTGATCCGTTATCAAACCTTCAGACCTCCATTTTGCATTGTATCTAATCTATTTTGGAATGTCTAATGCAACAGAATCTACAGATGCCTCACAATCCCAAAATTACTCCCCATCACAGGTTCACTCTATTGCAGATATAGATAATTTCTATTCACAGTTTAGTAACAAATCTTTTTCTGAATCAAGATAACATCTGTCAGAATTTTCACCACCGTCAAGTACATCTGAACCTGAATTTGCGACAAGAATATCAGCTCCAGATTGACCTCTCAAAATATCATTACCTAAATTTCCCTTTATCACATCATCTCCATCTCCACCAGAGATTACATCATCGCCAGAGCCTCCAAAGATGCAATCATTTCCTAACCCTCCAGAAATTAGATCATTTCCCGATAATCCAAAGATTAGATCATCACCATCAGTTCCTGAGATTACATCATCGCCAAGTGTTCCTTCAATTATATTATAATCAGAATATGCATGTCCACAAGTTTTCACAGTAATGGTTTGATATGCACTTGAAGAATGGCCCACATTGTCAAATGCAATCCAAATTACATTGTTAATTCCTGGTTTGAATCCTTCAGGGGCATTGTTTATGATTGTGTTAATCCCACTCTCATCAGTTGCGATTGCATTTCCAATGTCAACTTGAGTAATCAAGTCATCAGCTTCTACAACCAAGGAATCAGGGGCAACAATCTCAGGTTTTGTTTGATCTTCTGCAGGGGGACGTTCCTCAACAGGGGCAACAAAATAGAATTCAGGAGATGGTTCAAAGAATGGTGTTTCATAGGATTGTATTGAATGTGTTGGGGAATCTATGACCAATAATTCACCAGTAGAACCCATTGCAATGTCAGTTACATGTTCAAATGAATTAGGATAGGGACCTCGTTGATCAGATTGTTCAAGGCGTAAAGTAGAGTTTTGTGACAAATGTAAAATTCTATCATCTGCAGAGTTTACTACAAACATACCCCCTAACGGATCAATTGCTATCGCTGTAGGAGAAAAGACATAGTTTGGAAAATAGAATGCAAATGATTGTATTAATTCACCTTCAGGGGTAAATTTTTCTATTTTATGATTTCCTTTATCAGTAATGTAGACATTTCCTTCACCATCCACATCTATTCCAACAACATTAAGAAATTGACCAGAACCTAAACCGCTAGAACCGAATGATGAAACAAATTCACCGTCATAAGTAAAGATTTGAATTCTTTGATTTCCAGTATCAATCACATAAAGAAAGCCATTATTCGCATCTATTCCACTAGGATACATGAATTGGCCTTCAGCAACTCCCTTTTTGCCCCATGCTTGAATGAATTCACCTTCTAACGAGAATTTTTGAATACGATTAAGATCACGATCTGCAACAAAAACAAAGTCACTGCTTACTGCAATGCCAGAAGGATTGTAAAAGTCGCCAACTTGTTTTCCACCACTTCCCCAATTGGTCACATATTCACTGTTGCTAGAAAATTTTTGAATACGTTTGTTTCCAAAGTCACTGACATAGATACTGCCATCCTCACCTACTCCAATGAATTGTGGATGTGCAAAATTGTTAGGTTCTGTTGGCCCATAGGAACCCCACTGATGTAATAAATCATAATCTCCAGATGCAAACGAGTTTTGAGAAAATGACATTGTCATTAAAAGAACTGAGATAGCCAGTAAGATAATTGGGAGTTTCAACAATCGATTATGACAAAATTTGAGAAACATTACCAGAGTTAGCTAATGTTACAATTGTTGTCAATTTTTTCTCAAAATGGCTTGTTTACTTCACGCGTAAACACATAGCTTGCAAGTCCAATCATTGCAACTACAAAGGCTACCAAAATTCCCAGGCTCAAAATAATTGGAATTCCACCTTCTGAAACTCCTGTCATCAATTCTCTTACCAACAACACAGTGTATGTTACAGGATTAAGTTTTGCAACAACTGCAAGCCAATCTGGAAGCAACTCTAACGGGAATAATGCAGGACTAAGCATGAATAGTGGCATTCCAAGAAAATTGATCATCCCCCAAAAAGTTTCTTGAGACTTTGCAGTAGCTGCAATCATTACAGAGATTCCAGAAAACCCTAATGAGAACAAAATAACTATTGCCATGATTGGCGCAATCATAATCGGGTTGGGAAAATTAACACCAATGGCTAAAGCAATTCCCAAAATCAAACTAGCTTGCAGTGCTGCAATCAGAGAGATAGCAGCCATCTTTCCCAATGCAATTGCTGAGCGAGAGATTGGAGACGACAGAGCTTTGTTCATAAAACCATACCGTCTATCCCACAAAGTATTGACACCGCCAAAAATACTAGTAAAAATTGCAGTAAGAATAATTACACCAGGTGCCATAAATTCAATGTATTCACCTTCGAATCCGACTGATTGAATTAAAGGTTGAGTTCCAGAAAACGTATTTCCAATAACAATAATCCAAATTGCAGGTTGAATCAACCTAATTAAAACACCACTGCGGGATTTTTTGTATCTCTTTAATTCTCTCCAAAAAATGGTATATGCGTCATACATTACAGTATTCATGCTCTTAACCTCTTCATCTTTGCATGTTCGCGCTTTCGATTAAATCCAGACTCGTCTCCTTTGATTTCATGTCCCGTGTAAGAAATGAAAACATCATCAAGAGTTGGTTGAGTTAAAGATATGGATTCTATTTTAATTCCAAGTTCTGAAGAGATTTGGAAAATTTTCGGAATAACTTCCGTACCATGGGATGCAAATAACGTAAGCTTGGTTCCATCTTCATTTATTTTATTTACAAATTCAATTTTTCTAATCTCAGACAAGAAGGAATCATGATTTTCTCCCCCATTAATTACAATAGAGATCACCTCATTGCCCATTGCTTTTTTCATATTTTCAGGAGAGTCAATAACCTGAATTTTCCCACCGTCTATAATTCCGACTCTATCACATAACTGGTCTGCCTCCTCCATGTAATGCGTGGAGACAAAAATAGTCATATCAAATTCAGTGTGAATTTTCTTGATATATTCCCAAATTTTTCTTCTAGTTTGAATATCTAATCCAACTGTAGGCTCATCAAGAAACAAAACTTTGGGCCTGTGTAGCAACCCACCTGCAATGTCGAGTCTTTTTCGCATTCCTCCAGAATACGTTACAACTGCTTGATCTTGTTTGTCAACAAGTTCAATTAATTCTAAAACATCATCAATTCTTTTTTTGNNTTTCTTGTTGAACATATCCAATGTTTTCTCTAACTTTTTTTGGATTTGCAGTAACATCAAATCCAGAAATCAAAGCTTCGCCAGATGTTGGTTTTAGTAAAGTAGTTAGGATCATCATCGTAGTACTTTTTCCAGCACCGTTAGGTCCTAAGAAGCCAAAAATTTCTCCTTTTTCAACTGAAAATGAAACATCATTTACTGCAATTACATCACCGAAGGATTTGGTAAGAGATTTAGTTTCTATTGAATACAATACATTGATCGCGTTTTTCAATTATAAATTGCTAAGTATTATTCTAGTCGATCCTCATAAAAAATTTAAAGCACAAATTAAGAGGCCAAGACATGAAAGGGTTATGCCAAAAATGTCATTCATCAAATGTAGAAATATTGATTCAAGATGGAATTCCAATCTGCGAAGGTTGTTCTAAAAAATCAGAATAATCAAAAAAAGCTTGTTTTGGAAAAAGAAGTTCAAAGAATTATTCAATAGATTTGAATTCTTCTTTGGTCATTCTCAAAATGACTTTTTCTCCAATTCCCCAAATTTCAGATTTGGATAGAATTTTTGAATGCATTAAACCATTAGATACTTCAATTGATTCTAGTTCATTGGTATCGGGATTTCTATGCAATCTCTTTACCTTACCAATTTTGTGACGATCAATATCAGTTACTGGGATTCCAGTTCTCACAGGAGGTCTACTAAGAAGTAGAGTTTCTGCTGAAAACTTGTCAATGTAATCTTCAGACAGAAAATAATCCTTGTTGAATCCCTGGTGAATTGTTACACCAGATACGGCAAGTGTGTCTTGGTTAATGTGAATGTGCTTGACTTTACCAAATTCAATTCCCTCTCTGTCGATTACTTTTTTTCCAGTAAAGGTATCTGCCGTGAGCATGTTTTCAGGCATTCCTTCTAGTTTTACTGACATGTGTGTAAATCCTCTGATTTGCTTATCACACCAAATATCAGAAAATTCTATCAATGGGGTTAAATTACTTGACTGCAAAAAAATCACGCATGGAAATCAAAGAAAAATTGTTTCGCCCAATACTCATCACAAGAGGAAGGAAGACAGGAAGAGAGCACAAGGTAATGCTTCGGGCAGTCAACCATAATGGGAAAATTTACTTTTCAAGACATAGGCCTGATGGGGATTGGTTTCAAAACGCATTGGCAAATCCACTAGTCAAAATACAATACAACGATTCAATTTTCATAGGAAATGCAAAACAAATCACAGATGAAAAACTAAATGAAGAGATTTCTTTTCTAAAATATCCTGGAGAAGAGAGAGCCAAAGAAAAAAGAGTGGCAATAGAAGTTACTTTGAATTAATTATTTTTTAAATGACTTCCAAATGTAAAAAATTGTCAAGCCACAAAGAACTGCAGTAATAGTTATCAGAGGAATAAACAAGTCAAGAGATGCTGTTTGAGATTCTACCACTTTTTCTGTGATTTCTAAATTACTTTGTGCAAATTCTTGAACTTCCATTCCTTGATCAAGATCCATCTCAGATTCTGCCATCATAGGGGCAGATGTTGCAGCAGATTCTGCAGGATCACCAATTGGATCTGATTTTGCCACATGAGATTCCTCCATGAAAAGTTGTCTCTCTGATGAATCGTCTACTGAAATGACTTTGTCTTGTTGTAATTGAGTTAGTGAAAGCAATCCTGAAAGTCCAGATGCAATTCCCAGTCCCGTAACTTTGTAAATATGCTTAAAGGAGCGGACCAAGAGTTTACTTTCTTTGGTTTTCTCAGATAGTTTTGGCGGAACAATAACAATACTAAATTTTGTTGCAGTGTAAATTTTCATGTCTTGAGACTTCGAATTTTTCTCAATCTTGGATATTTTTACAATACCTAAATCCTGAAATTTGATTAAATGATACTTTACTAATTGAAGAGAAATTTCTGTTTTTTTAGCAATTTGATTTGCAGTCAATTCTTCATTGAATAGTAATTGGAGTATTTCACGACTAGAATCATTCGTAAAAAGTTCACCAAATGACTTTATTTTCTCATCATCTGTCGCAAGAATCTTGATCTTTTCAGTAAATTCATCACCAGGGTTCTCATTATCCATTGGATATGACAGTAAAAATACAGCTTATGTAAGTTGTTTGGTAAAATTTCAATTTCACTAATCCTTTTATCCCAAACTACCAAGGAATAGTAATCACTAAAACTGATGATACAAAAAAGATGATAAAAATGAGTTCAAAAATAATGATTCCAATTGCAGTAGCCATTTCCGTAATAGTAACAGCAGGAATCATGTACACCATATCTTTTGATCAAGAACCACAAATCAGAGTGGTTACAGAAACATTGGAACCCGAAGTCATCTATGTAGATAAATCAATTTCTAAATTCTTTGAAGGAACAAACGACATTAGAAAAATTTCATCTCAAGAGGACCTAGCATCCATTCTTGAAGCATCATCATCGTTTGGCGGAGTATTTTATGATCCTAGAGTAAGAAACTTTGCAGTAGAAGAATCCGTAATGTTTGATAGTGCAGAAACTGCCAGAGCAATATCAGCCCCGCAAGCAGAGTTCAAAGGGGATGACGACGGAGTGGATTATTCAACAACAAATGTTCAAGTAGAAAATGTTGATGAGCCAGACTATCTCAAAAATGATGGCAAGTATGTCTATATTGTTTCTAAAAATACGTTATCAATTATTGATGCATATCCAGCTGAAGATGCAGAGTTAATTCTCAAAATTGCACTAGACATTGAATCACAATACATCCACAACATGTTCCTTAATGGAGATAGACTGGTAATATTTTACAACGGACAAAGCGATGATGAGATAATTCCACAATTTGACTTTATTCCCAGACCTTCTTACAATCCAGTTACTCATGCATTAATTGTAGATGTATCAGACAAAGAAAATCCTGAAATTCTCAAAGATTATTCCATTGATGGTCATTTTAGCGATGCCAGAATGATTGGAGATTATGCATATTTTGTTACTAACAATCACATCAACCACCAATATCCAAGACTTCCTGTAATAATGGAGGATTCAGTAAGAATCATGACTCCAGACGCATTTTACTTTGATAATGTTGAGGAATTTTCAAATTTTAACACATTAACTGCAATAGACATCTTTGGAGATACAATAAACTCGGAAACATTCCTTATGGGATATACTGGTTCATTTTATGTTTCTGAAAATAATTTCTATTTGACATATCAGCAAAACATGCCATTTGGATTCTATGAAAACTCTTCACGAGATAGATTCTATGAGGTAATTGTCCCATTATTGCCAAACGACATTCAAGATGAAATAAAGTCAATTCAAAACGATTCATCTTTGAAAGCATCAGAGAAATGGATAAAGATCTCAGAGTTAATGCAAAACTCCTACAACGAGATGGACAAACAAGAAAAAGAAGAATTGTTTGAGAAAATAAGAGATGCGTTAAATGAATATGATGCCAAAATTCAAGAAGATTACAGAAAGACAATAATTCACAAAATATCAATTGATGAGGAAAAAATAGAATATGTTGCAAAGGGAACAGTTCCGGGAAGATTACTAAATCAGTTCTCAATGGATGAGAGTGGAGATAGATTTAGAGTTGCAACGACTAGTGAAATTTACACACAATATGAAGGAACAATCCGTTCAAATGCAGTGTATGTTTTAGACGAGCAATTAGAGATTGTAGGTCAACTCGAAGAGATTGCACCTGACGAGAGCATATTCTCTACCAGATTCATGGGGGACAGACTATACATGGTCACATTCCAACAAATCGATCCATTCTTTGTAATTGATTTATCTTCAGATACGCCTAAGATTCTAGGGGAATTAAAAATTCCAGGATTTTCAAACTATTTGCACCCATATGATGAAGAACATGTCATCGGAATAGGTAGGGATACCAAAGAAATGGACAATGGAAGAGTTCAACAGTTAGGAATCAAGATAGCATTGTTCAATGTAGCTGACGTGATCAATCCAAAGGTTGCAGATGATGTAATTATTGGAGACAGTTCCACTCAATCTGAGGCACAATATAACCACAAAGCATTCTTCTTTGATAAAACAAGGAATGTTCTATCAATTCCAATTAGTGGAGATGTTGAAAGCCTAGACGACATTACAAGTTCCAAAATGTTTGCACCAGACTATAACAGATGGAGTGGATTTTACATATTTGAT
>JBOEHF010000069.1:0-433 GCA_050633805.1 Candidatus Nitrosopumilus sp. | reverse complement strand
TTGTTGCAGTAAAAACTTTGAGTGGAGTTCCAAACTTTTCAAGCATTCTTACTGCAAACTTTTCTCCAACCCCAGGAAGACTACAAAGTGATGAGAGTTGTTGTCGTTCCAGGTCAGAAGATTTTTTTATTTTTTTCAAGTATGGCCCTTTAGGAGTATTTTTCCTTGAACACATTGACACTAGCAATTTTGCAGTATGAGTTGCACTAGGTGTAGGAATTACAGGGATTTTAAAATCTAAAACTACAGCAGATATTGCACCATAAAAAATCAGAGGATTTTCAGCGATTTCTTCAATTTCATCAACGTTTCCCTCCATCAATACAACGGGATGCTCAAAATGTTCTTTCAATCTGGTGCATTGATCAAAAAGACGTCCATCAAAGACGGAAGCCATAAGATCGCGAATACTTTTTCTCTCAACAATAGTTTC
>JBOEHF010000068.1:0-22806 GCA_050633805.1 Candidatus Nitrosopumilus sp. | reverse complement strand
CGCATTTTCATACATAGATGTTCAGCATCTGCCAATACAACAACACCTTTGACTCCTTGAGCATGGAGTTCATCGGCAATATTTTTGGTCAATCGTTCTTGAATTTGTAGTCGTTTAGAATATTTTTCAACTAATCTAACTAATTTTGAAATTCCAAACACTCTTCCATTTGGCGAATAAGCGATGTGGATTTTTCCGTAAAATGGTAGCATATGGTGTTCACACATTGAGTAAAATTGAATATCGCGAGCAATAACTACATCAGAATCTTCTGAGAATTGTACTGAAAGTTCTGAATCTGAATCATATCCACTAAAAATTTCTCTGTACATATTTGCAATTCTTTCAGGAGTTTCACGTAAACCTTCACGAGTTGGATCTTCTCCAACTTCAATTATTAATTCCCTAACAAGTTTTTTTACTCGCTCTTGGTCCATTTTATGATCTCACAGATTTTTTCTAGTATTTGAACCTAATCAGATTTTTAGGCAGGTGGTAATTTTACGGAGCACCAATGAACTTGTGTAGTTGAGGAACCACTTTGACATCAATATAATGAGGATATACAATATCGTATAGTTCCAATAACAAATCTAATGAGGGTTCTGAAATGCCATATGTTGGTTGAATAATGAATCCATCAATATCATCTTTAGATACAATTTCAAAAATTTCCTTTGCTAGGTTTTCAAATTCATTTGGTTGAGTTTTTGAACTAACTACAACTTTGATGTATGTTGTTTTGTTTGATTTAACAGATGATTGAAGGCATTTCATTGTGTGACCAATTAATTTTTCATAATGCTTAGAGTCAACAAAATCAGAATCTTTAGTTTTGAATTCAATTTTAACAATATCAATAAATGGTAAGACATGATTGAATCTATCAATATCAAAGCATGATGATTCAAGATATGTTGGAATTTTCTTGTCTTGGATATGTTTTGCCAGTAATGCTACAGCCTCATGTTGAATAAGTGGATCACCTCCTGTGAAATTTACTTTGTAGGTTTGATTTTTCAAGCTAGAATCAATTAGCTTGTTTGCATCTTCAATGGAATACTCTGTACCTGAATCTAGTGGAAGAGATTCTTTTGTATCGCAGTAAAAGCAAGTAAAAGGACAACCAGCTAGTCTAACAAAAAGAGTCTTTGTTCCATAAAGAATGCCTTCTCCTTCAACTGATGTGAATATCTCAAATAATCTAACTTTCAAGTAAATATCATAAATTTTTTCATTATTTATTCAGTGAGTTTCTAATGCATAACTGGTTCTTTTGTATAGAACAATCCAGAGATAAAGAATATCACTCCCAAGATTCCAATTGTGCTTCCTACAAGTTCAATTTGGTTTTGAAGATCTGCTCCAAGTGGAGCCCATAACCAAGCCATCAAAGCACCAACTATTATCATTGGAATTCCTATACCAACAGTGATTGCTTTAGATGCCATGCTCAAATTGTTTAGAAAATGTATATGAAGCTTATGCTATCTAACGCACTGAGCGTTCTATATTTTTCAATAATTTGTTTAAGTCATGAAAAATAATCTTTGCATCATCAATCTGATTTTCTGAAATTAAATTCCTGATTTCATCAATTAATTGATAAGCTTCATCAATTTGATTCTGATCAGCATCAGCATTTGATGCTTTGGCTAATTTTCTCTCTATGTTATCGAGTTGTTTGTTTACAAATTGTTTTACTCTGTCAGATGCTCCATCTGAAGCAGAATCACGAATATCTTCCCTAATAGAATTAATGAGAACTTTTAGCTGATTAATTATATCAGATGGATTTCCAGTCTTTTCAATAATTTGATATCTTGCTAGATCTATTAGATCATCCACTTCATTAAAATCAATTTCAGAACCATGTTTTTCAGAAATAGTCTTTAGAGTTTTGACATATTTTTCTATTCTATCAAGTTGACTTGATAGATGTCTATCAGAGTCATAATATGCAATGGTTTTTGATTCAGTCGTTGGTTCAGAAATCATTTTTGAAATTTGTTTAAATGATTTCATTGCAATAAGAAAATCTTTTTTTGCCTGTTCTGGATTATCAGGTAAAGAATCTTCTATTGATTCTACTGCTGTGTGGCCTTGATCATACAGAGATTTTATTTCTTTAGGCCATTCATCACCATAGGAATTATTTAATTGGTTTTCAATTTGTGAATCTGCTTGAGAAGCAATACGCAGTAGAATATCCATATCATTTTGTGCGTATGCATCATTAACCAGTGAGGTAGATGCAGTTCCAAAAATCAGTACGAATATTGTAAAGAATACTAGGGTTTTCATTCCTCTTCCTCCATATTCTTTCGTAGTTTTACCAAGTTTTGCAAATCCTTCTTTTCAATTTCTATAATTCCATTACGTTCTAATCTCTTTACTGCACGCCACATTGTCGTTCTTGGTTGTAAGAATTTTTTACGCAATTCACTTTCAAGTGCTTCTCCTCCGTTATTAGAGATAAACTTCACTATCTCTTTGTCATCTTCTCGAATGTCTGGTTTTAGTTTGAAGATTGTTTCAGTGTCAATAGTTTCATCTTTTTGTATGGTTTGAGTTGTAGGAATTTCTTTAATTGGTTTTACAGTTTTTTGTTTTCTTTTAGTAATTGCCATGATTCCAACTACAACAGAAGCTGCTACTCCACCAATAATAGAATATGATAGATAGTCAGGTTCAGGAGTAGGATCAATTGGTTCTATTGGATCCGAAATTACAGGAGTGCTAAAGAGATAATCAATTTCAGTTGCTCCACTTGATAATGTGAGTTGATTTTGATCATTGATTAATTTCATATCAATAGGGAGGCTACCCATTCCAACTATAGCAGAATTTTTTGGCAAAAGTAATGTAAAATCAGATGGGGAATTTATTGAAAAGGTCCAAACTCTACCTTGTTTGGAAACTAAATCGTGAATATCATATTCTACAGAAATAACAGAAGAGCCAAAAGTTTCAATTAATGCAAAATCATCTAAAATATTTGCTTCAAGTAAAAAGTCATTTTCGCCAAGAACTACCAAATTATCAATAGTACTTCCAAATAGATTCAATTCATAGTTAGTTGCAAGTGGATCTACATCTATTTCTGTGGAAACATGTGTAGAACCATCTGGATAAATTATTAGATCAAGGGTTCTAGGAGAACTGAATGAGGACTGAATTGGCATTACTGCTGCCACAATAATCATGCTAGCTACCAAGAGAGGTACTTTGGCCATTGTATCAACAATGTCCTCAGTCCTTACAAAAAGCATTCCATCTTCTTGAAGAGATTCCTTCCTATGAGTTGGTACTATTTGGGATTCCATATACTCAATACCTTAGATTCATGCTCTCCACTAGTCCCTGAAATCTCTTGAATTCCTGGAAGAATGCTAGTCCCTTCTCAGTAATTTGAAAGACTCTGTTCCTATCATTTTTGACGGATTCGACTAAGCCAGCTTCTACCAGTTTCTCACATTTGTCTAGTACTGCATAGTGAGACAGGTTGGCTTTGCGAGAGATTGCAGATACAATGATTCCATCACGACCGCCGTCAGCGGTTACATCTAAGATATCACCCATTATGCCCATTTCGGACCTGTATTGTTGTTTTGACATGCTATAGTATACAATAACTTAGTTTATGAGGAACATTTTGAAACTTTATAGCGGAACGCAAAGCGGAACGCCTGTTTCACCAAAAAAATAGCTGGTTTTGAGGTATTTTGAGAAAATAGAAAAAATTTTGAGAAAAACTATGCTTGAGAAAGACCTTAGAAAAATCCATTTTGAGAAAAAATCCTGTTTTGATGGAATTTGAGAAAATCTTAGTAATTTCTTTACAAATTTGGCTATTTTGAAGAAATTTTGTATATAAGGAACAGGACGTTTCCTAACCGTTCCTAAACTATCATTTTGATATCTCCTATTCATGGTAAAACCCCAGAACAGAACTATTGGTGTAATTACAGTTCTTTTGATGCTTGCAGCATCACCAATATCTGTAAACTATGCGTTTGCAGATACAAAAAACCAAGACAAGAACACACTTGACCAAAAAGAGGGACTTGGAGTGATTTTAACTGAAAAAATAGTTGATGGAAAGCTCCAGATGCAACGATATGTGTTGCCAGATGATTCCACAAAACAGGATTTACGAAGAATGCTGTCTTCGGATACATCAGGATGGGCATATGTGAATTCCAATGCCTACAATGCTGGAATAATCCTTTTTGATGGAAAAGCCACAAAAGTTGGAGAAAATCTTTGGGAGATTTCTTCAAATGGTGTAATACGTCTTGGAGAAAATGAATTTGGCCTAGAATTAAGCGGAAAATCCAATGGTTCCCATGTTAATCTGCACGGAATAGCCTCAGGTGAGGATCTCATCTACAAAGTCATATTTTCTGGAAAAGTTGGAGAAGCAAATGGGGAAAACATCTTTGTGATTTCCTTTGTAAGTTCTGGAAATCCCGAGATGGGTCAAAATATCAAATTTTTACAGATTGGAGAACTTGTCAATTCAGAAAAACTAATTGATTCTAACCAAGAATTCAAAAAATCAATTTTGGTGTGGTAATCACCATCTTTTTTTCTTTTATTGATAAAAAATCATTCAATAGGTCAGCTTTGAGTTTCATAGTAACTTTTTATTCCCATTTTGGGAATAATATTATAAAATGTTTGATAAATTGAAAAAAGAAGAGGGTGGGGAAATGGTAAAAGAAAAAACTGAAGAAAATATCAATACTGAAGGAACTGTCGAATCTACAGTTAGTGAATCTCCAAGTGGGATTGGGATTGGAGAATTAATGGGGAAACGTGCCAAACTAGAGGAAGCAATTGATTATGTTGGTTTGATGATTAAGAATCTCAAAGATAAGAGAACTTTGCTTGAAAAAGATATCGAGGAAGAATCTGTAGATATTAAAAATCTCAAAGAGAAATTACAAAAAGTCAGTGAATACATTGAGGAAGAAAACAGGGGAATAACAGATCTTGCAAACAAAAGAAAGCAAGTAGAAAATGAAGCTGATGAAGTAGGAGTCATAATCAATAATTTGAGAGACAAACTATCAGGTGTTGATAGAATTATCGATGATGAAGGTAGTAGAATAAGAAAGATCAAAGAATCCAGAGATTCTCTAGAAAGTTAGATAAATTATTTTAAAAATCTAGAATGTGTTTCTAGTAAAACTTTGAAGTTGTTTCAACTGATGAATTTGCTTCTGAAGGAACTGATGGGAACATTTGGCCTGCAGAACTTTCAGCTACTGCAGCCGCCTCCTTTAGAATACTTTCAGATTCTGCATTGGTTGATTCATCCATTCCAAATGCTGCATCTCCTGCAAAACTTTCCGTCATAAAGCCACCAAGCATTTCAGCCATTTGACCAATTTCTGCTTCCGCTCCAGGCATTACTTTGCCAAGAGATGATTTTAGATTCTTCATCAACCCCATTGTTGGCATGATGGCCACTACAGTATCACCAAGATCACTGCATGTGGTTAGTCGTAATTCAATTTGTTCTAATGCAATTCTAGCGCTGCTCAGAATCTTTATGACTTTTCTAACTTCTGCTAATTCATTTCCAAGGACTTTGGAAGTTTGAGTATCATGTTTTTGCGTAGCTTCTACAATTCTTTGAAATAACTTTCCATCTCGTTCTTGTAAACTTGATAGCATAGTGTCTAATTTTTTAATCTGTAATTGTAATTTTTTAATTCCTTCTTGGACTCTTGGTTTCAAGGCGCCTTTAGGCTTGATTGTATCATTGATTTTCTCAGAAATACTTGGTTTAGGCTGACTGGACCATTTATCTGACAAATTAGGCATGTTTATGATTTTAGAATATGTACTTAATTTCCTGTGTAAATAATGATTCACTGGACATTAAATTTAACTTACAAAAATTCATAAATCGATAGACTCACTTAAGATAGATTTTTCTAATTTGTTATATCGAAATCCATGTAATAATGAATAAAAAAATCATAGTCATTCCAATAGTAGCAATAGTTGCCATTTTTTTAGTGGGTTTTTCAGATGATAAGTCAAGTCAGAAAGATGATGTTTCATTCCATGTGACTCTTGCAGATCCTGAACTTTACATAAATGGGGTGTATTCTGATACGTTTACCATAGAAAAAGGAGATTATATTTTCAGATTTGTTCCAAATGGAAGCAGCCCAAAAGTTTTGTCAATAATGCTAAATGGAGAAACAGTTGATTTTTCTGAAGATTTTCAGTTAGTTGGAACCCCACATCAAACAGGAATTTCTGAATATTTTACGTGGGATTATGATGGAGAAAGAGAAATCTCAATCTCAGAAAAACAGGAAATCTCAATTGTGGTTAATCCAAATGAGGAAACATTGGGTTCAGTATCTGTCGATATCCTAGAAAATTAAAAGGCGTACACCCCTTTGTTACAGAACTTTGAGAGATTTCCTCTCTTTGTCAGTCGTTTAACGTCTGATCACCTTTTTCGTTCTGCGGGGCTACGCAGTTTTAGTCGATAGCAATTACATCTTTCGACATTATTTACTATAGGAACTTTAAGTATTTAAAATTTAATATTAAATTTTAAATAAAATTACTATAATTTATGTAATTTTTTATACCTATTATTATTTGATGGATCTATAAATTACGAATTTCATGAAAAACATTATTGAAATTATCAGATAAGATTGCATTAGTTACTGGTGGAAGTCGTGGGATAGGATTTGCTACTGCAAAAATTTTATCAGAAAACGGTGCAACGGTTGTAATCACTGCAAAAGACAAAGAAAGATTAGAAAATGCAGTATTGAAAATTCCAAATTCTATTGGAATTGCAGCAGACATTAGAAAAACAAGTGATGTGAAAAATGTCGTAAGCAAAGTTATTGAAAAATTTGGAAGATTAGACATTCTTGTAAATAATGCAGGGATTTTTCCAGAGATAAAAAAATTACATGAGATTGATGAAGATGAATGGAATAAAGTATTGGATGTAAATCTCACAGGACAGTTCAGGTTTACCAAGGAGGCAATTCCTCATTTACAGAAAACATCTGGTTCAATTATTAACATATCATCAGATGCTGGGATCAAAGCATATCAGGGGTTTAATGCTGATGCATATTCTGCATCAAAAGCTGCATTGATGTTATTGACAAAATGTTGGGCATTGGAATATTCTAAAGACAAAATCAGGGTCAATTGTATTTGTCCAGGAGTTGTTGATACAGACATGACAAAACCATTTTTGAAGACTGAGAAAGACAAAGAATTCATGGATAGTGAACATCCGATTGGTAGAATTGGGCAACCCGAAGAAGTGGGAAAAGCAGTATTGTACTTTGCTTCAGATGATGCATCTTGGACTACGGGTGCAATTTTGACTGTGGATGGAGGAGAATCAATCAAATGAATTTAATAACACTCTGGAAGTCAAAAAATAATGAAAGACAGAAAAGCTAAAGCAAAATTAATTATTCTTTTAGGAATTATCTGGATAATAATCACATTACCTTTACCGTGGATTGTTAATAATCCAGAGGTATCAACTGCTCAATTCAACACAATGCTTGCAATCATTGGAGTTTTATCAATCCCATTCATTGTTCTGGGAATTGTCTGGACACTAAAGCCAGAACTTACAACTTAGGATATACAATTGAAAGACATTCCAATTTCTGATAAAATTCCTGAATTGGATTTAGCTATCAAGGCTGCAATTAAGGCTGGAAATGCAATTTTAGAGATTTATCAGAGTGATTATAAAACATCTACCAAAAATGATGATTCTCCTATTACAGATGCTGATCTTAGGAGTAATGAGGTTATCAAAAATATTCTATCACAAACAAAGCACAGTGTTTTATCTGAAGAAGACAGAGATGATTTGTCTAGATTATCACAAGAAACGATTTGGATCATAGATCCTCTTGATGGGACTTCGGATTTTATTGACAAAACAGGTGAATTTACAGTAATGATTGCGTTAATCAAAAATAAAAAACCAATTCTTGGCGTAATTGGATGGCCTACACAGAAAACTTTGTTTGTTGCCCAAAAAGGCAGTGGTGCATTTAGATTTTCAAATGATCAGTGGAGTAAAATGTCAGTTACTAAAATTTCTGATCTGCCAAAATGTAGAACGGTTGGATCACGACATCATTTATCAGATAAAGAAAAATCATTCATAAAGAAATTAGGTATTGGAGATTTTACAAGCATTGGTAGTTCATTAAAAGTTGGAAAGATAAGTTCTGGAGAAGCTGAAGCATATATTACAACTACAAATAAAATGAAAGAGTGGGATTCTGCTGCATCTTATTGTATAATTTCAGAAGCTGGTGGAAAAATGACTGACATGTCAGGAAATGATCTTACATACAACAATGAAGACGTGTATCATCAAAATGGAATTCTAGTAACTAATGGATTAATTCATAACAAAATAGTTGAAGAATTTAAAAAATTAGAGTAGGTTTCTTCCTTTAAGGAAGTCCTTTACTTTCTGTGCACTGTCTGAAAGCGAGTCATGTTCTGTATCTACTACTAAATCTGCTTTTTCTGGAGCCTCATAAGGATCATCAATTCCTGTAAATCCTTTGATTTCCCCTTTTCTTGCTTTAGCATACATACCTTTGACATCTCTTTCTTCGCATTTTTCAAGTGAGCATTTTACGTAACATTCTGCAAACTGATCACCTGCATTGATAATTTTTCTAGCATTTTCTCTGTTTTCAAGATATGGTGAAACAAGAGATACTGCACTTGGGACACCATGTTTTAGCAAAAGCTTTGCCAGATGAGCAACTTTTTTGTTGTGTTCATCACGACCTGCTTTTGAAAAATCTTTTGGGGAGAACCATTCTCTTAGTTCGTCACCATCAAGCATTGCCAAATTTGGAATATCTTTTTGCAAATCTTTTACGATTGTAGTCTTTCCTGAACAAGGAAGGCCAGTCATCCAAAGAATGAAAGGTTTCATGAACAAAAATATCTGAATAACCCATAAAGAGCTTACGTTAATTTTTGGCCCAAGATTGATTTTCTAAATAATCAATTTCTGCAATCATTTCATCAACTTTTTTGACTATAGCAAAAACTGATCTGTATTGTTCATACATTTCAATTTCTTCTTCTTTAGACAAGACATCAGCTTCTGCTTCATCAAAAAATTTGTTTTCTTTGTTAAGATGATCGTTTAGAAATATTCCGTATGTTCTCAGATATCGAGATACTGGTTCTTGTGCATCTTCTCCATTTTTCCATCTTTTTAGATGATGCGATATTTGCCGTGCAATGTTTCTTCCAAATTCATGCTCTATCATAAATTTTCTAATTTCTTCTTTCAACGAGTCATAGCTTGCCACACATGGAAAATAGGAATCTTCCTCCCTTGAATGATGAATAGTATCTACAAATTCTGAAATTACTATGGTAATTTTTGTCAAATCTGAAAATGGGATGTTAGTTCCTTTGTATAGTTCATCAGCACATTTACTTACTAGTTTTTCTAAGCGACGAACTTGATCATGGTCAGCACGTAGTTGATTGGTAGCACTCATGATATTCTTGTCTGTAATGTGTTATTTAAAAATCAGTTAAAGAGCCTGAAAATACTGAATTAATCGAGTTTAACTTTTATCCAGATATATTTACATTCAGACATTAATGAATCTGATAGTTTTATCAATCTTGAATTTGTTTGGAGGTCAAACTGGAGAAATTTCATTATCTAATTTTGATACAACAATGATTTTTGATAAAATTACAGAATTACAGAATTCTATAGGAATATTATCGGTGCAGGATGGACCCATTGCTTCGGCTCATGTTATATTACTTGCTGCAGGAGTAGTGATTTTTCTAGGAGTAGCAGGAGAAGCATTCTTCAAAAAGACCGGTATTCCAGATGTGGCTTTTTTGATGATTCTTGGTGTAATAATTGGACCAGTGTTTGGACTCATTCAACCTGAAGCTGTAATACAAGTAGTGCCGTATTTTGCAGCACTAGCATTGATCATAATCATGTTTGATGGTGGATTGAATCTAGATATCAAACATGTTATCAAGACTGCACATTTTTCAGTAACACTAGCTGTTCTTGGTTTCATTTTATCTGTAGTAATGATTTCTGTTGCGGCTCATTTTGCTTTAGGATGGGCGTGGTTAGACAGCATTCTATTAGCTTCAATCGTAGGTGGAAGTAGTTCTGCCATAGTTTTCGGTTTGGTCAGAAATATCAAAATTTCAGAAGAAACAAAATCGATGCTGAGTTTTGAATCTGCATTAACTGATATTTTAGCCACTATTGTTGCATTCATCTTATTCGAGGCAGTACTTGCAGGGCACTTTGACATTCAAACACTACAAGAAACTATTGGAAGAGCAGTTGTAGTTGGTCTAGTTCTTGGATTTGGTGTGGGAATTCCGTGGATGTATATTTCAACAAAGCTTGGAAATGCTCAGCATGCTTACATGCTTACATTAGGAGTTTTGTTTGTTTTGTTCTTCTTAGCAAATTCATTTGGAGAATCTGGAGCTTTGACTGCATTGGTATTTGGTTTGATGGTAGGAAACAAAAGTCATCTTGCAAGAATACTCAGATTCAAACTACCAAGAATTGAGTTAGATGATCCAACACACAATCAATTAACGTTTTTGGTAAGATCATTTTTCTTTGTATTTGTTGGTTTGATGGCAAGCTTTGGGCAAATAGAATATTTGATTTTTGGAGTTTTGATTACAGTTGCAGTATATTTTGGAAGAATACTTGTTGGGAAGGTAACGTTAACAAAAAGATTTTCGCTTTTGGATAGAGCAGTAACAAACTCTATGATTCCAAGAGGTTTGGCTGCTGCTGTACTTGCAACATATCCAATTACTATGGATCTGCCTAATTCAGAAGCATATCCTCAGCTTGTGTTCTTTATTATTTTGTCATCAGTAATCATAACAACAATAGGGCTAGGAAAATCAAAGAAAATCCCTCCGCCTGAATCAGTTGAAGGTGGATTCGTAACGCCTCCTGATGATCCCAAAGATGGATCCGATGAAATTGAAACAATATCAAATATTTCTATAGAGGGTAATATTGAAGGTGGATTCGTAAAACCAAATGATGATTCTAAAGAAGAAAAATTATAGTTCTAATGA
Organism: Candidatus Nitrosopumilus sp.; assembly: GCA_050633805.1. GTDB lineage: Archaea > Thermoproteota > Nitrososphaeria > Nitrososphaerales > Nitrosopumilaceae > Nitrosopumilus. The sequence continues at coordinate 11,649 of JBOEHF010000068.1, read as the reverse complement.
TTCTTTGAGGCCTTTGTACCTATTTCGGATAGTTACTTCAGTAACATTTGCAGCCTCTGCAATGTCTCGCTGAGTTTTATCCTCACCATTTTTCACACAAGACAAGTATAATGCAGCAGCAGCTAAACCCATTGGATCTTTTCCTGCAGATACTTCATTTTCTTGAGCCATCTTCAATACTTTGGCAGCATGACGTTTTGTCTTCTCTGCAATTCCAATTCTACTTGCAATTCTTGCAACACATTGAATAGAATCAGTTACAGGCATTTTCAAATCCAGTTCTTTGATTAGTAATCGATAACATCTTGCAATATCTTTTCTTTTGATATTTGCTGCTTGCTCTACATCTTTTAGATTTCTTGGAGTTGAAGTGTCACGACATGCTGCATATAGTGCTGCTGCCATTAAAGCTGAAATGGAACGTCCTCTAACTAGACCTTTTTCTAGGGCTTTTCTGTAAATGTAAGCTGCTTTTTCAATTACAGAATCAGAAATTGCTAGTTTGTCTTTTAGTCTGTTTAATTCATTAAATGCTTGTCTGAAATTTCTATCAACTGGTTCATGAACTTGACTTCTGCTATCCCAAGTTCTCAATCTTTCGATTGTACTTTTCATAGAAGCTGAAAGTGGTCTGCCTGATGCATCTTTATTAATTGGATTAATTATTGTTGCAAGACCCATGTCATGCATTGTCAATGATGTTGGTGCACCAGCTCTTGCTTTGTTGCCACCCTCATCTTGTGTAAAGGATCTCCATTCAGGTCCTGCTTCTTGTAGTTTTTCTGTCATTACAAATCCACATTTAGAGCAGAACATTTCTCCAGATTCATTATCAGTAACTAGTTTACCTTGAGCACATCTTGGACACAATTCTTTTGTTTTACTTACCATGAACGATTCTGGAATTTTATCTTGGTTGGTATTTATTAATTAACAACTTTTTTTCAAAAATTAGGCATGAAATTACTAAAATTATTGATTAGAAAAGTTATGAATTGAGCTTTTCTTTGATTGATTCAATGTATTTTTGGTTGTACTTGTTGAACATCTGAATTTTGTTTTGAGCCAAAGCCATTGCACCAGGTCTGCTATTGACGTGGGTTTCAGCAATTTTTTGTTCATCTAAAAGTTTTTCAAGGTTGATTTTCGGCTGTGAGGGTAATTCTGAAAGTAATATTGAGAGTTCTTTTTCAAAATTATCTTTTGTCTCAGGTTCAGCAGGTGGATCTGCACCAATGATTTCTTTGGTAGTGATATTTCCAAATACTTTTTTGTCTAGTTCAATCAATGATGAAAAGTAAAATTAGTTCTATAAATTTAATTTCATTATTATTACTAATGAAAAAGTGAGTGCACTGCAATCAAATCTTTTATCTTTAGATTGTTTTATTTTATTTTATGACTTATTGCATTGGGAAATGTAAAGAATACAAGGCTATAAAACCATCAGAAATTGGCAGATATGCTGCTGGACAAAAAAGATGCAATTATTGTGAGTTATTTCTTGAATATGAGGGAATAGTTTGTCCTTGTTGTAATAGACAACTAAGATGTCTGCCAAGAAGTAGGAAAGGCAAAGAAAAGTACATGGCTCAAATCGTTAGATAAAAAAATCATGCCTAAGAATTAAAGTTCAACTTATAAGAAATCAATACAAGTAATTATATGGCAATCCCACCAGATGTTGAAGAATTTGTTGAGAAACATATCAAATTAATGATTTCTCAGACTGAAACATACTTGCCATTTATCAGAGTTGCATTTCCTTATTCAAATAATGTTGCAGACGGAGTATACAATTTGATAATTGGTAGTGCATTATCTGTATTTGTAAATCAATTTGCTATGAAGATGAAATATCCAACTGCAGATGATTTTTCAGAATTTGGAAAGATTGCATTAAAGTACAGAGATCAAGTTGATCAGTTTTTCAAATAATTTAGGCCAATTCACCTAGAAAATGTATAGTATCACTTGTTACAACAACTGTTCTGTCTTTTGGGACATGGTATAGTTTTTTTGAACCATTAAAAGACTGAACAATAAGTTTTGAAAATGGATCTTTAAGAGATTTGTAAAGAATTCCTTTCTCTCCTACTGATTGAGACCAGTGATTTCCTTGTACAAAAGAAATTGTTTGAAACTTTACAACTTGATACGAGTAGACCATTTCTAATTAATTACTAAGAATTGCACTCATTAATGACTTTCCTCCAATTAGCGCTGCAATTGACAATCCCACGTTGGCTAGCAAGTTGATTGCAAATATTCCATAATGACTTTGCTCAAGAAAAGTATTGGATTCAAGTGCAAGGCCAGACATTGTAGTTAATGAGCCACAAAATCCGATAGCTGCAAAAAGAGAATATTTTCCATCAAGATGCCATTGTTGAGACATTACAATAAAGCTGCCAAGAATAAAGGCGCCAATTACATTTACTACGAGAACGTTAACAGGTAATGTATTGAAAATTAAAGGAGATTCGATTACTTTGAATCTTAGATATGCTCCAAGTACAGAACCCACTGCAAGAAAGACAAATTCTAATCCTTTCATATACACAATTAATTCCAGATGACACTATTAGTGCTAATTGGATAGAATTTTGAGTAAATTTATGCCTGAATTTGTTTTAATTGTAAAATAGGTCTATAGTTTTTATATGTTCTATATTTTCGAAACTTGATGACACTTAAACTAAGATGTGATGATTATGGTTTTGAATGTCAATATGAAATTGATGCAGAAAAAACTGTTGCCACAATCGAGAAATTAAGAGATCATTTTGAAGAAGAACACGGAATTGATTACACTGTAGAAGTAGTTACTCAAATGATGCAGAATCGTGGACATTCTTTAGAATCAATTAGAGAATAATTCTAGAAACTTTTTTCATTTTTAACATTTATTACATTGTATGTTGTATTTGCATTAAGAATTTAGTTTTGTCAAAAGTTTTAGGAATTTTAAGTTTGCAAAGTAAAGTTTTGATTTGAAAATTACCTGAATCATATTATTTTTATTTTATAATCACGTACAGTAACCAATAGTGGTAGAAAATATTTCAAATGATTATGATGTAAAGTGTCAACTTGATACTTGCAAAACCTACCCTGCAATTACAGATTCTGAAAGGGGAGAAATTGTTTGTGGGGGATGCGGTCTTATTCTATTGCAAAATATGGCTGACACATCATATGAAAACAACGGTTACACATCAGAGGACTATATGAAAATGTCAAGAACAGGTCCTGCTTCATCACTAACAATGAATGACAGGGGATTATCAACTGTAATTGGCAACAATAAAGATTCAGCTGGAAAAACACTATCTAGCAAAACAAAGTATGAGTTCAACAGATTACGAACTTGGGATCAAAGAAGCAAATCAAGAAAGACTGCTAGTTTAAGCAAGGCATTCACATTGCTTCATGGAATGAAAACCAAGTTAGGAATCTCAGATAACGTAGTAGAAAATGCTGCCTATATATACAGAAAAGTGGTTAATGCAAAACTAACCAGAGGAAGAACAATGGCCTCATTGATTTCAGCCTCACTGTATGCAGCATGTAGAGAAAATAACATTCCAAGGACGTTAGATGACATTGCAGATGCTGGAAATGTAGAAAGAAGGATACTTTCCCGAGATTTGAGAACCATAATCAAAAAGCTTGGATTGAATCTAAATCAATACGAGACTACTTCGTTTATCTCAAAAATCTCAAACAACATGAGTCTAAAAGAAAAGACCAAGAGAGATGCATTTGAGATACTAAGACGATGTGAAAAAGAGCAAATCACTGCTGGAAAACACCCCGTAGCACAAGCTGCTGCATCATTATACCTCTCATGCATAATGAATGGGGAGAAAGTTAGCCAGAAGAAGTTTGCAACAGAGTCCGGAGTAAGTGATGTTACTATCAGAAACAGAGCTATCTTGATAAAGAGAACATTAAAGCTAGTTGAGTAGAAATTTCAAAAAAATCCTACAATTTTATTGTAGGAGAAAATATTTTTTCAGATATTGTTTCTTTTAATTGATTTACCAAATTCATTATTACGCGGATTTGCTCTAATGTGATTTCTTTAAGACTTTCTATAGAGTCATTTAGTTCAGAAATTTCTGCTTGTAGTCTTAATTTGTCATTTTTCAAAGCAGATATTTGACTTTGCAGATTGAAATTTTCTTGAGTTAGTTTATCATTTTCTTGAGTTAGTCGTTTTACTTTTTCAAAGTCTGATTCTTCTGGGAAAGGATCCGGAGCTGGTGAAGGATCTGGCATTCTGATTGGTTCGGGAGCTGGACTAGGTTCGGGAATTTGTGGTGGTTCAGGTTCTGGCTTTGTTTCAATTGCCAATGTAATTTGTAAAAAACTAACAGATGCAAATAGTATAATCATACCATAAACAAGAACAGATTTCATCTTAACATCTCACAAAAATCTTAGGTTATTTTTGTATATGAATATGGTTACCAATGTCTAAGAATGAAAAAGGATTATTTGTAGAAATCGGGTTCTTGATCCCTTTTTTGTTTTGGAAGATCTTCCATGACAGCTTGAACCACTTCATTGTGGTTGTATGTTAAATGTCTAAGAAACTTTGCAGATTCATCTGCTCTAGTTTTGTCATCTGCAAATAGCATCTCAGGACTGCTTAATCCAGTCATCATTTCGTTGCATTCTTTGCAGGGTTCAAAGTCAAGATAGAGTTTCATGATTCTACGTCAGTTCCTTAGTATTTAGACTATTTTATGGATTGTATAGGTGCCTCTTTCTTTCGAGGCTTTACCTTATCCACAGCGTCAATTAGATCTTGCTGGTTAATCTTTATCTCTTTGACATTTTCTGATTTGCCACCAACATATCTCTTCAAAGCTGCAATAGCTGCTCTGTTTGCGACTGCTGCAATCTCAGCACCACTGAAATTATCAGTCAACTTTACAATTTCTGAGATTTTTACATCATTGCCAAGAGGCTTCTTCTTTGTATGAATCTCAAAGATGTGTTGTCTTCCATTTTCATCAGGGTTTGGAACTTTGATTATTCTATCAAATCTCCCTGGTCTGAGAAGTGCTTCATCAACAATGTCTAGTCGGTTTGTCGCACCAATTATCAAGACATTGTTTAGTTCTTCTAGTCCATCAATTTCTGTTAGGATTTGAGAGACTACATTTTCTGTTACATGCGAATCAGAACCTCCGCTTCCTCTTCTTGGAACAAGTGCATCAACTTCATCTAGGAATATGATACATGGAGCTGCCTGCCTTGCTTTTCGAAATATTTCTCTAACTCCTTTTTCAGATTCTCCTACCCATTTTGAGAGTAGTTCAGGACCTTTGATGCTGATAAAGTTGGACTCTGTCATTTTTGCCAAAGCCTTTGCTATCAGTGTCTTTCCAGTTCCTGGAGGACCATGAAGTAAAATTCCCTTTGGGGATTCTACATCGACATAATCATATGCGTCCTTGTATTTAATTGGCCATTCAACAGCTTCCTTGAGTTCCTCTTTTAACTCATCCAAGCCACCGACATCATCCCAACTTACGTTTGGAACTTGAACTTGAACTTCTCTTAGTGCACTGGGACTAACTTCTTTTAGTGCATCTCTAAAGTCGTCACTTGAGATTTGGATCTTTTCAAGAATTTCTGATGAAATTTTTTCTTCATCATAGTCAATCTCAGGAAGAACTCTACGAAGAGATTTCATTGCAGCTTCTTTAGATAATACTTCCAAATCAGCTCCTACAAATCCATGTGTAGTTTTTGAGATTTGTTTAAGATCTACTTTTTCGTCTATTGGCATTCCACGTGTGTGAATTGAAAGGATTTCGAATCTTCCTTCATCATCAGGAATTCCAATTTCAATTTCTCTATCAAATCTTCCTGGCCTTCTTAATGCAGGATCAATTGAATCAGGTCTGTTGGTTGCAGCAATTACTACTACTTTACCTCTAGACTTCATTCCATCCATTAGGGTTAGCAATTGTGAAACAATCCTTTTCTCTAATTCGCCAGAAACTTCATCTCTCTTTGGAGCTATAGAATCAATCTCATCGATGAAAATTATGCTAGGAGCATTTTCTTCAGCCTGAGTAAAGATTTCTCTAATTTTCTCTTCACTTTCTCCATAATGTTTGCCCATTATTTCAGGACCACTCAATGAGATAAAGTGAGCATTTGTTTCTCCAGCTACTGCCTTTGCAAGTAGTGTTTTACCAGTTCCTGGAGGACCATACAAAAGTACACCTTTTGGTGCCTCCACACCTATTTTATCAAATAATTCTGGGTGCCTCATCGGTAATTCTACCATTTCACGAATTTTTTGAACTTCATTTTTTAGGCCTCCAAGTTCGTCATATGTTATTCTTGGAACAGAAGAATCAACTGCTTTGGTCATTGCTCCAAGTTTGAATACAGTATTTTCTGTAACTAAAACAGGCTTTGAAGGTTTTGTACTTGTTACAATGAATTGTACTCTGCCTCCCATCTGCGTATTAAGAGATACTGAATCTCCAGTTGTAAACACATGATTAAGATAGTTGTAAATCATGTATTCTTGCAATCCTTCAGCTGCAATCTTTTCAGTTGGAGACAAAACTATTTGTTCAGCATCTACAGCTTCAACTGTTTTTAGTGAAATTTTGTCACCAATTCCAGCTCCAATATTTTGTCTTGTCATTCCATCAATTTTGATGACACCTGTTCCATATTCTTCAGGTGCTCCAGGCCAAAGTTTTACATGTGTTTTTTTATTAAATGTCAATTCTAGGATTTGTCCTGTATTCCAATTTTGATCCTCAATAATTTTTGGATCAACAATAGCTCTGCCTCGTCCAACGTGTTGTTGTGGGCTCTCTTCAATTTTTAAAATTATTTCACTCATGTCATTACCTCAAAAATAAAGGGGGGTTATTCAACCTCCACCGTTTTACCTTTTGGTTTTTCCTCTTCAACTAATTTGAAGACAATTTCCAAAACTCCGTTTTTGTAAGAAGCCTTTGCAGAGTTTTCATCAACTTTATGTTGAACGGGAACTTTAACATGATATTTTTTATCATCATGTTTTGCTGAAAGATCAACTACCTTGTTTTCAACAACAATTTTGACATCAGATTTTTCTACTCCTGGCATCTCAGCTATGAGTTTTACTACTTTGTCTTTTTTATCGACAATTGTGTCAACTAGTGGTTCTCGCGTATCAGAAGATGCTGGAAGGCCTGGTTTTGCATTTCCATATTCCTGTACAACAGGTTTTCCATCAGGACCAACGGTCATTGTATAACCGTAAAAGAATGGACCTGATTCAGAACCATTTCCCTTGAATGCCTCAAAAATGTCATCTATATCAAAAAAAGAGTTTGACATTTTTTTGAAGATTCTATCAAATTCACTATCAAAGAAGTTTGTCATATTTATCTACTTAATGTAATACATATGACATTATATAAAGATTATTCGTAAATCTTTGATTTATTACATAATCCTCTTATAAATGACATAATATAATAATCTTAATGAGGACTACGAATGTGTCTATACCTGAACTTGTAAGAGAAATCATCACTAGAAATCGATCAGTTTACGATTGTATGAAAATGGATTTGATTAACTATACAGCATTGGCAGTAAAGATTCAGCCTGAGATTGAAAAAATTCTAGGAAACCCTGTGAATCTCAATACTGTAGTTGTTGCAATTAAGAGATTTGCTGATTCATTTGAGATTAAAGAAGACGTCAAAGAAGAATCAGTTTTGAAAAATGCACGATTGGCATTGACTGATGGAATAATGGATGTTAAATTTTCAGTAAAGGATTCAAACGAAATGGATCCCATGGTAATTTTGGATAAATTCTCAAAGGTGACTAACAATTATGATTTCTTTAGGGTTTCTGATTCGTTTAGATTTCTTGCAGAGGATATGGACGATATTAGACAGATTTTTAGCAACATGCCAGAAAGAGATGAAATGTTTAGTACTGGTCTTGCAAAAATCAGGATTTCCATTCCTAACTCCCAAAATCAATCAGATGTGGTGTCCTATGTAGCTGAAGTACTACATGCAAATGGGGTAGAGTTAGTTAACGCATTTTTCAGTCAGGATAACATCACTATAATTCTAAATGAGAGAGATTCATCTAGAGCCTATGAAATATTGCATTCAGACATTATGAGAACCTGAGAGTGCCAGTTTTTATGAAAATCTTCTCATAGCATATATTCATCCAAATTATTGAAAATACACTATTGGCAAGAAATAAGAAAAAAATCGTAATTTTAGGTGGAGGTTTTGCAGGCGTAGAATGCGCCAGAAAATTAGAATCAGAATTTGGGGATGATTCTGGAATTGAAATTGTGATGGTTAGTGAAGATAATTTTCTATTATTCACACCAATGTTACCTCAAGTAGCTTCCGGCATGATTGAAACAAGACATATCGTTTTGCCAATTAGAACAATTTGTAAAAAAACAAAATTCTATGAAGGCAGAGTCAAAAATGTTGATCCTTATGGAAAAATAGTTACATTATGGGGAACAGGAGATAAAAGAGGCATTTCAATACATTATGATTTTCTTGTTGTTGCACTAGGTAGCGAGACTAATTTTTTCGGGATGGCAGATGTTGAAAAAAATGCATACACTATGAAGACGCTCAATGATGCAGTAATGTTAAGAAATAGAGTTATTGATATGCTAGAGCAAGCAGAAAATGAAACTAATCCAATACTTCGAAAAAGTTTTCTAAATTTTGTAGTTGTAGGTGGAGGTTTTGCAGGAATTGAAACTGCGGGGGAATTAATGGATCTTCTTTTGGATGCTAGAAAACATTATCCTACAATTAAGAGGGATGATCTTAAAGTAATTGTGTTAGAAGCTTTGGGAATGATCCTGCCAGGATTTAATGAAAAACTCGCAGATTTTGCAAAAGATAAGATGATTGAAAGAGGTATTGACATCAGATTAAAAACAGCAGTTACAAGTTTTGATGGAAATGAGGTAACCACTAAATCATTGGATGAACATCCAAAAGATTCAGTAGATACATCTAAAGTTGATTCTATAATTACTAAAACTTTGATTTGGACTGCAGGAGTCACTCCGGTGAATACAATTAAGAGATCAATGTTTAAGACAGAAAAAGGAAAGATTATCGTAAATGATTATTTGGAGGTTTCAGACTTTCCAGGAGTATTTGCAATTGGTGATTGTGCCTTACATATAGATCCTGAAACGCAAAGGCCATTACCTCCCACTGCACAAATTGCAGAAGCTCAGGCAAAAATTGCAGCCAAAAATTTGACATCCTTAATCAAAAATTCAAAAAAAGAAAAATTTGTTTATCATTCTAAAGGACAAATGGCAATAATTGGGAAAAGATCAGGAATTGCTTCATTCTTAGGAATGAATATCTCTGGATTTTGGGCTTGGTTGATTTGGAGAAACATCTACCTTTCAAAGATTACAACTTTTGATAAAAGAACCCGTGTATTTCTTGACTGGACAATTGATCTGTTCTTTGATAGGGACATCTCCAGATTAAAATTAATGAAACGTGAAACTGAGAAAGAATACAAGCTACTTGATGAAGTAGATGATGTTTGGTAAAAAAGTAAAAACTATTTTCTAATTTTATAGATGATAATTGCAGGTGCTGCAAAATACATTCCAATATTAAGAACAATTAGACTAATACCATAACTTAGAACCGAAATTTCTGAATCTACGTCTACATGATTAAGAATAGAGAGTGATGCAAGTAGTGGTGTTAAAGTAATTTTTACTGCTTCTTTGAAGATTGGATTTTCACGCTCTAAATCTGCAATTGTCGGTGAAAATGAGTAATAGAACTGGTTGAATCCAGTCATAAATGCAGTACCTGATTCTGTTGACAAAATCGTGTTATCTCTGATTTCTCTTAGTTGTTGAACTTGTGGAGCTAATTCTGAACCATATGTTGCAGTTGCAATCAAACAACCTCCTCCTTCGTCTTTGTCCTGTGTTAATATTTCAAAGGAATCGATTGTTTCTTCAAATCTTGGAAGTTGTGAATCAAATTCTTCAATTCCATTACTATATGCAAATGTGTAGACTTTTTCTGTATCAAAAATCATAATTTCTCTAAATTTTACATCAAAACTTTCGTTATTTGAAAAGAATGTACCTATTGCATTTATCACATAAGCTTGATTTTCTTTAATAGAAATTTTATCTTCTGAAATAATATCCAGATTGCCTGCCTCTACAACTTGTTTAATTTTTTCAGTTTTATTCAAAACAAGATCATCAAAAGTTCTTTGGTTGGTTTCTTCTACTGTTAATGAGATCACAGGGTTTATGGCTCCAATTTTTGGTCCAACTGCTACCACATCAGGAGAATTTGGCATTGTTTTATCTGGGGTTTGTAGCAACCAACCTTCAGGAACACTAAATTCTATTTCATGTTCAGTACTCTCAAATTTTTGATTTCCAGCAGAAGGTGTAATTAGAGATTCTGTACGTTCAGGTTCTCCCAAACTTAAAAGATTTGAAACTTCAGAACGATTAACAATAGAGATTTTGGAAATTGTGACTTCTACAGGGTTTACTGGTTGATCATTTGGTTTTGTTTGAACTGCAGCAATTTTATCTAGTGTTTCAAAACTTTCATCAGTTACAATTCTACCAAATACAGTGTATTGCTCATCAAGAAAATTAGAATCGGCATGAACAATGAAGAATTGAGATCCGCCACTGTTAGGATCAGCTGATCTTGCCATCGAAACAATTCCTCGGTTGTGTTTTATTGTATTAAATTCAGCATCCACACTTGTGTTTGGGCCACCAGTTCCCCATGTACTGGGATCACCATCAATTGTGTTTGGATCTCCACCTTGAATCATAAATCCAGGAATAATTCTATGAAATAGAGTTCCATCATAAAATCCAGATTGAGATAGTTTGATAAAATTTTCAACGTGTTTTGGTGCATCGTTATAAAAAAATTCTATTGTAATATTTCCGAGATTAGTCTCTAAGATAACTATAGGATCTACAAAGTCAATTTTGTTAATCTCAACTTCTTGAGCAAATGTGTGATTTCCAAAACTAACTAAAAGTAATGAAATTGATAAAATTAGGAAGATTTTATACAATAATTTTTTCCATAAATTCTCACTTAAAAGCTAATTGTATTGATTTTTAACAAAGTCAGATGAATCATCGATATGGAACCTGATGAAAAGATTCAGGCACATTTAGTATCAGTGTGGAGAGAAGGAAAAAAGTTCTTTTCAATTGGTGGTAGAGAAGGTATGTTAGTATTAACTGATAAACATTTGATGTTTGTTCATAAAACAAAAGCTAAAATGAATTGGTGGAAAGCTATTACTCAAAGACAGGTGATTAATTTTATCAAATCAAAAAATACGATGATTAGACATGATGGGTATGACGAGAAAGATCTAATGAATGATTGTGAGGATGAAAGAAATGTTGAGTTGAAATTTGGCGATATTTCGAGTATTGGTTTTACAGAAAAAGATTGGGGAAGTTCATTGCAGTTAGAATATCAAAAAGATGGAAAAGATGAGAAATTTCAGTATTCAATAGCTCAAGATTGGGTAAAATATCCTGCAAAAGAGCCTACTAAGTACATGAAAGTGGATTGG
>JBOEHF010000067.1:0-8446 GCA_050633805.1 Candidatus Nitrosopumilus sp. | reverse complement strand
GGTCCAAAACAATCATCACAAATATACTTGAAAGTAGATTCATAGTTCTTTTTGCATTCTCTACACTGCAACGATACCCTAGCCAAGATCAACTATTCCTATGACAGAATAAATAAAAAATCCTAATATCAAGTTAAGTAATACTTAATTTTACAATATAAAAAATATAATAAAAAATACATCATAAGTAAAAAATAAACATAAAAATTCAAATTTTAAGGACAATCAATAGAAAACTAACATATTTTATGTAATGAGAAGGTTTTTAGAGATTTTTTAAAAAATAATTATGTGAATAATGCTAAATTGGTATTTCCAGCAATAATAATAGTTATAATTACAATAATGATAGGAATAATTGCCATCAATCAAGAGTCATCACCAAAAGAAATTGAAAGTTCATTAGATGAAAAAATCACATCAGATTATGATATAACATCTGAAGTTCAAGAAAAAATAGATGAGATAAAAAAAGCAAAGGAAGAAAACGAATATTCCCCAAAGGATAGAGAATGGCTTACTTCAGGACCATTTCAGATTGATCGTAGTGAATATGTTCTAGGAGAGAAGATTTTTCTAAGGATGGGTAGTTTACCAGAGGATTCAAAAGGACAAGTGGCATTTCTCAGACCACTAAATTCTACACATAACTCTGTATACATTACAGTTCCATTTGATGCTGCTAAAAAGTCTGCATTCAATTATTATGTAGAGCCACAACTAAGCAAAAACAGAGGATTGTGTACAGTGGATGATGTTATCGGAGAATGGACAGTAGTATTCAGAGGAACAAATTATCCAAACTTAAAATTTGAGATAACTGAAAATATGCTTCCAGGAACAGAAGATAGTTTTCAACCAGTATGTTAGTTTACTCTTTTAGAGTATTATGAAAACATACTTGCTCACCTAAATGACATGCAGGGCCAGAGGGTTCAACCAGATAGATTATTGCATCAAAATCACAATCAACTAAAATTTCTTTAATTTTTTGAGTATTACCAGATTCCTCACCTTTCATCCAAAGTTTGTTTCTAGATCTGCTCCAAAACCAAGAGTTAGCAGTTTTTTTTGCCAATTCCAACGATTCTTTATTTGCATAAGCCAAAGTCAAAACATCTTTTGTATTTACGTCTTGAACAATTACTGGAACTAATCCACCAGATTTTTCAAAATCAATATCATCAATTGTTTTTTGCATAATTAAAAGAAAATGACTTGTCTTATAACCTTACAGGGATTTTCTTTTCTTTTAGGTATTCTTTAACTCCTTTTACTCCATGAGTATCATAATGAAAAATAGACGCAGCCAAAGCAGCATCAACATTTGACTCTGAAAAAATAGCAACTACGTCATCAGGTTTACCGCAACCACCTGAAGCAATAACAGGTATAGAGACAGAATCCACAATTGTTTTTGTAAGTAATACATCATATCCATCCTTTGTACCATCTCGATCAATGCTTGTGAGTAAAATTTCTCCAGCTCCCAATTCTTCTGCATTTTTTACCCAGGCAACAGCATCAATTCCAGTTTCTTTCTTGCCTCCATAAATGAAGACTTCAAACCAGAAATTCTTTCCATTTTCTGAAAGAATAGCAACATCATCACGAACATCATAATTACGTTTAGCGTCAACTGCAACTACAATGCATTGCCGTCCAAATAATTTCATCAATTCAGTAATGACTTGAGGATTCTTTACTGCGCCCGTATTAATGCCAACTTTGTCAGCTCCATTAAGTAGTATATTTCTCGCATCTTCAAGTGATTTAACACCGCCGCCCACAGTGAAAGGTATGTCAATTACAGATGCAATTTTTTGGACTAGTTCTTTTAGCGTTGCCCTTTGTTCATCAGATGCAGTAATATCCAAAAAAACTAATTCATCAGCTCCTTCATTGCTATATTTTTTGGCTAATTCAACAGGATCACCTGCATCTTTTATTGATTCAAAATGTAATCCCTTTACAACTCTTCCATTTTTTACATCAAGACAAGGAATAATTCTTTTTGTGAGGGTCATATTATTTTTTTTGCCTCCATAATAGATATTTTATTTTCATATAGAGCTTTTCCTAAAATTACACCGAAGGGATTTTTTTCTTTTACGTCCATTACATCTTGGATGTTTGATATTCCACCACTTGCAATAATATTTGTTTTATCGAGATTACAAGATTGCTCCAAAAATTTCAAATCAGGTCCCTCCAATGTTCCATCTTTACTTACATTTGTTAATAGAAATTCGGTAAAACCCATTTCAAGAAATTCATTGATTGCATCCATTAATTTAACATCAGTATTTTTTTGCCATCCATGAGTTACAATTTCACCATCTTTGTGATCAACAGAAATTACTATCTTCTCAGAACCCAAAGAAAGGAGAATTTTTTTAAGTAGTTCTTTATTTTTGAAGGCCAAGGTTCCAATCACAATTCGACTGGAGATATCTGAAATTTCGGAGATTATTGACTCATCTCTGAGACCTCCAGCTACTTCAACAGGAATTGAAATTTCTTTTAATATTTTTTTGATAACTGAAATATTCGAACCCAACCCCAATGTGGCATCCAAATCTACAAGATGTAGCATGTCTGCCCCATCATCTTCCCATCTTTTTGCAATTTTGACTGGATCATTACTATATACCGTTTTTTGCTTTGGATCACCCTTGTAGAGCCTAACTACATGTCCATCCATCAGATCAATTGCAGGAATAATTTTCATCGTTTACACACATCAAGGAAATTATTTATCATTATTTTTCCAACAGCACCTGATTTTTCAGGATGAAATTGTGTCCCAAAAAAATTATCTTGTTCAACTACTGCTGGAACTTTAATCCCATAATCAGACTCGGCGGTAATTATTTTGTCAGATTTAGGTTTGGCCCGATATGAATGAACAAAATATACCCAAGAGCCATTAGGTACTCCTTCTAAGATTTTACCAGGTTTCTTGATTTCTAAATCATTCCATCCCATATGAGGTACTTTCATAGAAGAAGGAAGAACTATCACTTCACCACTCATTACATTAAGTCCTTTTTCATTTCCTTCTTCACTTTTTTCAAAAAACATTTCCATACCAAGACATATTCCTAAAACAGGAGTAGAATCAGATACAAAATCCTTAAAATTATTCTTAGAAAGATCAACAATGCTTTTAATTGCAGGATCAAAATTCCCAACTCCAGGCAGCAATAATCCAGAATATACATTTGGATCATCAAAGGTAGTAATCACATCAACTGTAGCACCTATTTTTTCTAGGGAGTTTTTTAGACTGAAAATATTTCCAGCGCCATAATCAAAAATTGCTACACTGACCATTACATCGAACCTTTTGTACTTGGAATTCCTTTTTGTTTTTTGTCAAGTGTAGATGCATTTCTTAATGCAACGGCAAGTGATTTGATTGCAGCTTCAACTTTGTGATGATCATTATCCCCATACTTCACAGTAAGGTGAATGCAACTATTCAGATTCTGCAGTAAAGATTGGAAAAAGTGTTCAAGATCCTCTTTTGACACATCTTCAATTTTACTTCTTTTAATAGATAAAGTCAATTTTGAGAATGGGCGTTTTACTAAATCAATTGAAGCTTCAGCAATAGATTCATCCATTGGAACAGATGCATAGCTAAATCTAGTAATTCCACGTCTTGTGCTTAGCGCCTTGTCAATTGTTTGTCCAATTGTAATTGCGGTATCTTCAATCAAGTGGTGCTCTATTCCATCATTTGATTTTGCATCAACTTTGAGATCCATCATTCCGTGTTTACCAAAGGATACAATCAAGTGATCAAGGAAATTTATTCCAGTTTTTATCGATGTTTTTCCAGTCCCATCAATATTTACTGAAACATTAACACTAGTTTCCTTTGTATTTCGTTTAATTGATGCCTTTCGTGATGCCATTTTTCTCACAGATTATGTAATTTCATTAATCTAAATTTAATACCTTTGGTAGAAGGTGGATTGAATCCAATACCAAAATAGCATCATTTTTCTCAAATAATTCTAGTTTTTCTTGAGGATTTTTACTTGTACCAATAATTCCACAAAAGATAGTTTCACGCCCCAAATCACTAGCCCTTTTTGCCATGATAAAATCCTCAAAAGAATCCCCAACATAAAGAGTTGAAGTACTATTCAATCCTTTAATAGAATTTAGCAGGGGTTTAGGATTTGGTTTTGCAAGATCACGTGATTCATCTTCAAGAAATACAGAATTATGCAAATCAAATTTATTCAATAATGATTTGAGGGAATATTTTACCGATTCTTTTCCTCTGCCTGTAACCATGCCAATTTTTGAATTAAACTTTTTCAATAATTTTTCAATTAGAATATCATCTAAAAGTACATCATCTTGTTCAATTAAACCAGGATCAGTAAAATTAGAAGTAGTATGAAATAATTTTTCATATAGTTGAGGACCAAAAAATATTTGATCAAAAATTCGATACAAAGGATTTTCATGATGCGTTCCAGGATAAGATAATTGTTTTTT
This sequence comes from Candidatus Nitrosopumilus sp., assembly GCA_050633805.1. Classification (GTDB taxonomy): domain Archaea; phylum Thermoproteota; class Nitrososphaeria; order Nitrososphaerales; family Nitrosopumilaceae; genus Nitrosopumilus. The sequence goes on along the minus strand of JBOEHF010000067.1, from coordinate 3,928 downwards.
GATATCAGAAATATCAACAAGACTTTCAACGTACTTTTCTACAGAAACAATACCACTAGAATCAGAATTGTTTATCACATCAAAAATGAATTGAGTTTGATCTTTTTTTAATTTCTTTGTAGCAACAATGGAGATGATTGCAGCATAAGTCAAATCTACCTCATCGTTGAATCCACCAGTCGATTTGAAACCATCAATGATTTTAAAATCAACATCAATAGCATCATTAATTTGTGCAAAATGTTTTAGAACGTATTGAGTTGTTTTAATTATAGTTAAATCATAAGATTTTGTAATATCAATTAACACGCCATCACAATCAAAAATTACAGCATCAATTTTTTTCAATACTTCAATTTTAGAATCATCTATGTAGATTCCATCAGATTTTTTTATCAGAGTCATCCCAACAAATCACGAATTGCCAGCAAGAATTTTGAATTCATTTCTTTTGTTCCAATAGTGACTCTAAGACATCCATCATGATTTCCAATTTTTCCTAATTTACGAATGGATATTCCCTGCTCAGATAATGCTGCATAAACACGCTTGTAGGCACCATGAGCATCAAAAAGGACAAAATTAGCCTCAGAATCAAATACTTCAAAGGCATCATATTTCTTCATAGTCTCAATAATTCGTTTTCTTTCATTTTTGATAGTGTCAATTGTATCCTTCATTACATTTGATTTTTCCAAAGCCTCAATTCCAGATTCAATCGTAATTGTACTTACAGGGTACGGGTATTGTAAAACATTCATGAATGCTTCTGTAAACTGTTTGTTTGCAATGAAATAACCTAGTCTGAGTCCTGCTAAACCAAATGACTTTGAGAGAGTTTGAACAACAATTAGATTGCTTTGAGTTTTTGCCATATTAGATAGAGAGTATTCACTAAATTCACCATAGGCCTCATCAATTATTACAAGCCCATCAAAAGATTTGATTAGTTTTTGTAATTGGTTTTTTGGAAATTGGAATCCAGTAGGATTATTTGGAGAATCAAGATAAAGAATATCAGCATTTTTAGATTGTTTAATGAAATCTTCAATATCTAATTTCATGTCATCAGAGAATGGAATTGCAATTAATGGTATATTGTATAATTTACAACGTTCTTCAAAAAATCCAAACGTTGGATTAGATGTTAAAACCTTGGTCTCTTTTGATGCAAAGTTTGAAAGAATTAAATCCAAAAGCTGATCAGAGCCATTTCCAACTCCAATCATTGAAGATTGAATTTTGGTAAATTTTGAGATTGTGTTAATCAATCTTTCAACTCCGCCAAGAGGGTACGCTCTTATGTCGGAATTTTTTTTTGCAGAAGATAGTATATCATTTTGAAATTGTTTTGGAATGACATAATTTTCATTTGAATCAAGTTTAACTGAATCTTGAATAAGTTCTGGTTTTTGATAACCTCCAATAGAATTGAATTTTTTGATTTTGGCCTCAAACCAGTTTTTTTTCAATTCAATCTACCTCTTACTGCTTCATAGTGATTAGATAGCCCTTCAGCATTTGTCAAGACTGCAAGATATTTTGAGATTTTTGATAAAGATTTCTTTGATGATTTAATCTGAGTATTTACCTTGATAAAGTCTAAAACAGAAAGTGAGCCCCTAATTTTGCCAAATCCATTAGTTGGAAGGATGTGATTTGAGCCTAGAATATAGTCACTGGCTGATGATGGCGTATCGTTTCCAATCAAAATCAATCCTGATGAAGTAATTTTTGATGAGATAGATTCAGGGTTTCTAGTCATTATTTGTAAGTGTTCAGGAGCTAGCATGTTTGCGAGTTTGATCATGTCAGAATTGGTTTTACATATTCCAATAAAGCCATTGTTTTTTAGACTGAATTTAGCAATTTTTCCTCTTTGGATTTTTGGAATTAATTCTGAAATGACTTTGGTAACTGAAGTTGCAAGTTTTTCTGATGTTGTAATCAAATAACAAAAAGTATCATTACTGTGTTCTGCTTGAGAAATCAAATCAAGTGCAACATATTTTGGATCTGCAGTGATATCTGCAATTATTCCCAATTCAGTAGGGCCTGCAAGCATGTCAATTCCAGTTTGATCACTAATCAAGGATTTTGCTGTTGTTACAAATGCTCCACCAGGACCTATAATTTTATCAACTTTAGAAATTGATTTTGTACCATAAGATAGTGCTCCAATTGATTGAACCCCACCTGTTTTGTAAATTTCATCAGCGCCACAAATATCAGCAGAAACAATAGTTAACGGATTAATTTTTCCATCAGGGTTTGGAGGAGATACAACAACAATTCTTTTTACTCCTGCAATTTTAGCTGGAATTACAGACATTATAACAGAACTAGGATATTTTGCCAATCCGCCAGGAATATAGCATCCGACACTTTGAAGCGGAATGAATTTTTTTGTGATTTTTATTCCATCTTGATTAATAATTTTATTTTTTAATAATGATTTTACAGAAGATTCTGTTTTTTCGAGCTTAGCTTTTGCTAATCGTAATGCATCAAGCTCAGTTTTTGAGATTTTAGAGTATGCATTTTTAATTTCATTTTTAGATATGCGTAATGAAGAAATTTTTGCTTTGCTAAACTTTTTTTCATATTTTTTAATTGCAGTATCTCCATTCTTTTTTACATCTTTTAGAATTGATTCAACTATAGTTTTGTTATTTTGAGGCTGTTTTGGAACTATTTTTGCTGCAAACTTTTCAACATTAGATACTTTGATTATTCTCATCAATTTTCTTCGTCACGCTTTATCTCCTCAAGTTCAAGAATTTGTCTGGGTTCATGAACTACAAGACCTTGAGCAATCTTCCTTAATTTGGGAATAAGTTTGTGAAATTCCTCTTTTTTAATGACAGTGTTTACACCAAACCACCCTTGTTCACTTAGCGGGCTAATTGTAGGTTTTTTCAGAGATGGCATCTGTGTCAAAAGCTTTTTCAGGTTTTTTTCTTCAACATTTAGATAAACATGTAAGAATTTTCTTCCGTTAACTGCACCTCTCATTAAAGTTACAATATCAAATATTTTTTCACGTTTTTTAGGATCCTTGAGAGATTTTTTATTTACAATCAAGTGTGCAGTAGAAGTAAGAACTTCATCAACAATTTTGAGTTTATTTTGTTTCAGAGTCGTACCTGTTTCTGTTACATCCATTATTGCATCAACATCTTCAGGAGGTTTTGCTTCAGTTGCACCAAATGACAAATGAATTTGAACATTTTTGTTAGTTCCTAATCTTACCCACGGTGTAACAATTAGAGGATCTTTAGAACCATAATATTTTTTGTAAGATTTTGATTGTTTCAGGAATTTTGAGGCAGTTGTGAGATATTCAGAAGAAATTCTAAGTGTTTTTTTCTTTTTACCATAATCTGCAATCATTTCATCAAGATTTTTGTAACGGTAATTGTCAGGAAAAGCAATCACTAGTCGGATTTTTCCATATTCTAAATCTAAAATAGGTTCAACGTCTGAATTTGTTTCCCCCACCCAGTCTTTTCCAGTAATTCCCACATCATACAATCCTTCTGCAACTAATGTTGGGATTTCTTGTGGACGAAGCATTTTTACAACTATGTTTGGATCATCAAGATAAACTCGATAAGTTCTACTCTTACGATTTACTTTGGTCCAAGATTTTTCCAACAGTTTGAACGTAGCCTCTTCTAAACTGCCTTTTGGAATAGCAAATTTTACTTCAGACATTTTTAATTTTTTCACTTTTTAGGTATATAATCGCATGTTTAAATTTGCTCAAGCAATTCTTTAGCTCCATCAAGTGAAATTTTCTTTTCTTGAATCATTTTTTGTACAATTTCATCTATTTGATCAGGTGTAGCACCTGCAGCTGCTGCCAAATTCCTAGCATGAAGACGCATGTGTCCTTTTTGAATCCCTTCAGTAGCAAGGGCTCTAA
>JBOEHF010000066.1:0-1589 GCA_050633805.1 Candidatus Nitrosopumilus sp. | reverse complement strand
CTGCTGTTCACAAGAAAGCATCTCCTGGACTACACGGATTTGCAATAGGTGGAATGGTTTTCCTTATTCACCTCATAGCAGTGCCTCTAACTGGGGCCTCAGTCAACCCTGCAAGAACATTTGGTCCTGCATTGGTTTCTGGATTCTGGGAATTCCATTGGTTATATTGGGCTGCACCAATTTTGGGTGGAATCATTGCAGGTTTGATAATGAATTATGTTTATACAAAACCTGCTGAAAAAGAAGCATAACCCCAACATTTTTAAAAATTTGAGATTTAATTTTTCTATATGACTTCTGCCGAAGATATTTCTAAAATGTTTGAAGATGAATCTCAAAAACTGAGTACACTTTTCGATACTGCAGACTCTAAAACTGAAATGAACATTCATGAAATTGTAGAGGCATACTATCAGGTCATGAATGTCTCATCCATGGCTACAATGCTCAAACAACAAGGTGATTCTGAGCCTAAGGAGTTATTGGAGAAAATTACCCAGACTGAGAAACTAATCTCTGAGCGATTTGATTCTTCGATTCATCCAAAAATTATACGTCATCTATCTTCTTCAATTCAAAGTCTAACAAAAAATTTACAGTCTGAAACTTCTGGTGAGAAATCTAAAGAGCAAATAGAAAAGGACGCAAAGTTGTTTGATGAATTAAGGCAAACAATGAGTGCCAAAGAATTTGTCAAGCAATATGAAACTGGACTTGCTCATGATCAATGATCTTGCAAAAAACCTAGTTGAACTAAAAAAAGAATTTGTACGAGTTTATGATGGCAAAAGTCAGATTCAAGAAATAATTCCAAAATCAAAATCCGAATCATTTCCAATTGAAGAATCGCATTTGGAATTGTTACATCAATTTGCAACAAAGAATCCAATATACTATAACTCATTTGAGAAACAGATTGGTTCCGTTGACTGTGTTGTGTACGAGGGGGACATTAACAAGTATTGGCTAAATAGCATTCAGCATGGGTCAAGCAAAGCTCCTTTTTCCCCCACATGGATGCTATCGGGATATGTAGGTGCATTGCTTGCAAAAGAACGTGGGTATTCTGAAGTAATTGACATCGGATCAGGTGATGGGAGAATCGCATATTGTGCAAAGATTTTGGATTTGGAATCATACAGCATAGAAATTGATAATATGTTAGTTGATTTGCAAAATATTCTAACTGATGCACTTGACTTTCATCCTCATTGCTCTGATGCAGTAACATTTGACTATCCTTCATTGAATTTAACTCGACCCATTTTTTTCATTGGTGGGCTTGCTCAAATGGGCGGAATCTCTCTTGCATCTGGAGTGCTAAAGTCAATTCAACCCGTTTCTGAACTTGAGAAAAAAACAGGCTGGGTTTTTGCCGGTACATATTCTCAAAAATATGCCCCAGATCCAAAAAATCAGGCCGGATGGGGCACATTAATTGATGATAACAACCTGAAAATCATCCATAGCATTTCACTACCTACTGCTTGGACTTTGCATGAATCTGATGAGACACCATACATTTTTGCAGAACCTAGATGATAGCAAGCCAAATTAAGCGTAAATTTCCCAAACTTTTTGGACTCGTT